>CAYZJZ010000101.1:0-4569 GCA_964478905.1 uncultured Eubacteriales bacterium | reverse complement strand
TAGAGCTTATAATTAAGTTCATAACTTACAAAGAATCGTTTAGTTTGGTCGCTGGCGATTCTTTTTTAATTCCCAAGCAACTTAATATAAAATCATTCCAATAAATTCTCTCTTTTTCATAGTATTGCTTGTCCAAAGCAATTTCTTCCTTTATTGCTTTAATTCTATTGCACACGAATAATCTTTTTCTTATGCAATAATCAATCTTCTCTTTATTCTCTTGAGTTAAGTTGTTATACAATCTATCAACAGCTTCCAAATCGTCGTATGCTTCCTCTAATCTTTCTTCTGATTTAATCATCTACATAACCTCCTCCATATATTCATTCCAACTCATACCTGCATCAATAGCATCGTGCCATTTTTCGATAGGTGTTTTTGGTCGAGGTACTATCGCTATTATCACAAGTAATATTGCTAATCCAATAAGTGATAAAAATGTTTCAAATTTTTCTCTATTCACGAGTTTTATTTTACGCATTTTTTCGCTCCTTTCCGGGAAAGAAATCCTCTATTCTTATTTTCATTTCCCCATTATCATTTTTCTTTACCGGCTTTAATTTAGGTTTCTTCATAATCTCACATATTGACGGTTGTCTTTTTAATTTAGCAAGTTCCTTTTGCTCTAATATGTACTTTTCAACCCATTCAATCCTAAATTTAAAAGGTTTGGATGGAAAATACTCTAATCCTTTAGGAATCCAAGTTTGAGTTATCGTGTATTCCGATACTTCGTATTTTTTAGCAATTTCTCTTGTTGTAAAAAGTTCTTTTTGTGTGTCTGGCGAGACATTATTTTTTTGTTCCATTTGTGTCACTTCCTTTCTATGTTGTTATTATTTTGTGAACACTTTCGATAAAAAAATAATCATCGAATTTTATTCTTAATATTTCACAAATGTTAACAGCAATTTTGGGATTTGGATTTCTCTTACCTGATAATATTGAACTAACATAAGCCCTTGTATACCCTGTTTCTTGTGCTATATCTGAATATGTAAATCCACTTTTTATAATAACTTCTCTTAATTTGTCTGTATCTTTTACTACTATCACTATGTTACACCTCCTTGAGTGTTAACTTTCTGATAACAATATACAATAATTGTTAACATATGTCAACACTTTTTTTATTTTTTTTGAAAAATATTTTACATTTGTTAACAACAATGCTATAATTTTTATTGGAACGAGGTGATAAAAATGACTGATAAAGAACTTGGTCTTTACCTAAAAAATATAAGAGAATCAAAAAAAATTAGTTTGAGGCAAGTTGACTATCAAAAAGGAATTACTTATAGCCATCTTTCTATGATAGAAAATGGTGCGAGAAAAGTAACACCTTCTATCTTAAAAAAATTAGCAGAAATGTATGGCTTAGATTATATTGACTTATATGAAAAGGCTGGTTATATTGATTTAGCAGAAAGTGAAAAACTTTCCAAAAAATCAAATACCATCGGTGATGAAGTAGTCCAAATTCCCGTATATGGCAAAATATCAGCAGGATTACCTATTGAAATGCAAACTGACAGCATTATTGACCATATATATATTGAGAAATCAGAAACCAAAAGAGGTAAATTTTTCGCATTGGAAGTAGTTGGTGACAGTATGGACAAGATTATTCCTAATGGATCTAGAGTAGTTGTAAGACAACAAGAAGAATTAGAAAATGGGGAAATTGGAGTAATAGCTATTAATGGTTATGAAGCTACAGTAAAAAGATATGAACGAGATAATGATAATGTTTATCTATATCCTGAAAGCAATAACCCAGAGCATAGAGTACAAAGATATTCCCTAAAAGAAACACCTGTTTCTATTTTAGGGAAAGTTGAAGGATATCATAAAAAATTATAAGGAGGTTTGATTTTGACAAAAATATTATATTTCATTCTATCTTTTTTGCACTTTATTCTATTGTAATAATATTAACTTTTCTGGCAAACATTATTAAAACTATATACAGCAAAAATAGAAAAATTAATATTTCTCAAAATAAGTTGATTTTTACAGGGGATTATGTTTATATCAAAATAATAATATTTCTTGTAGGATTATTTCATATTATTATGAGTTTATTTTTTACAAATACTCAAATAGGTGATTTTTATGAGAAACACGAATATACAGAAAAATATTACATCAATTTTTCTTATAATAGAAATGATATAGAGTTTTACAAATTAACAGCAGATATATTTTCTAGTGTAGATACTTACGAAGATTTGACGGAAGGAACATATACTTCTAGAAATTATTACATTACAAAAATATATTTTCCTGATGGAAACACATTAACTTTTGACTACGAAAAAATTATACCGCAAAAACAAACTTCCATAGCAGATATTGATGGTAATCGTTACTATGTAGAATTAACAAAAGACAAAGTAAATAACTAATAAAAAAGGATAATGTGACAAAGTCTCGCCAGACACACATTATCCTCAACACAAACACTTTGGAAAGTGATTGCATATTTATTATATCGTATGCTTTTTCTCTTTTCAAGTGCAATTTTGAAAGGAGAGATTTTTATGGCAGGATATTTAAGACAAAGAGGTAACTCTTGGCGAATGGAGTACATGTGCAAAGGAAATAAATACTCTAAAACTATACCTATGATGACTAAAAAAGAAGCGGAAAAAGAATTAGCAAAATTTATTGCTGAAGTTGACAAAGGAAATTTTGTTAATACAAACTATACTTTTTATGAATTTTCCCAAATATGGCTTTCAGAGATTGTAAAACCTGATTCAAGTCCTATTACATTAAAAAGGTATATAGGAATATTAAATACAAGGATATTACCTGTATTGGGAAATTACAAATTAAAAGAAATAAATGTAATGACATTAAAATCATTCTTTAATGATCTAAAAACTCAAAAGACGATGTTTAAATATAGAGAAAACAAACCGCTATCCAAAGCGAGTATTATTAAATTCCGTGAAATTGTAAATGCAATTCTTCAGAAAGCCTATGAATTTGAACTTATAAATGATAATCCTTGTAGAAAAGTCCATTTACAATTAGATAATATTGAAAGTGAATTAAACAAAGAAGAAAAGGTACAATTTTATGACAAAGCCACTTATAAATTAGTGCTATCATTATTATTAAAAGAAACTTTATTCCATAGAGTAATAATAGAAACAGCATTAAAAACAGGTTTTAGGAGAAGTGAAATTTGGGGATTAACTTGGGATGATATAAATTTTGACAAAAACGAAATTTCTGTTAATCGTACAAGACATTACCTAAAAGGTTATGGTTTAATTGTAAAAGCCACCAAAACAAAAAAATCAAAAAGAACTATTGTCGTTGCTAATAGTCTTATAAGTTTATTAAAGAAATACAAAAAAGTATGTACTACTGAATTTTTAACCGGTGATGAAAGTATTGATGGTATATGTAGTTGGTTTAAGCAATTTCAAAAGAATAACAATATAACACCTATAAGATTTCACGATTTAAGACACACTCATGCGTCTTTATTGTTAGGTGAAGGAGTAGATCTAAAAACCATATCAGAAAGGCTCGGACATTCAACTATTCGTCAAACAATGGATATATATGCTCATGTTTCAAAAGAGTTAGATGAAAAAGCCGGTAACATATTTGATACTATTTAGAATTTCGCCAAAATTTCGCCAAACAGGAAATAAAAAATCTGCAATCCTTATTATTAGTGGATTACAGATTTTTTTGTGGAGCGGGTGATGGGAATCGGACCCACGCAATCAGCTTGGAAGGCTGAGATTCTACCATTGAACTACACCCGCATTTATTTAAGACATTTATTATAATACCCTCTTGTTAGAAAAAAGTCAATACCTTTTTTAAAAAAATCCATATTAATTTTCCAACATAAAATGCCGATAAGTTTCTAGAGTTATCATTATTATAGGAGGAACCTATGGAAAATACAAATGTAAATGTACTTCCACTCTTAGAAAAGAGTGATTTATCTCAAAAAATGAAAAGTGATATATCAAAAAAATTAAGTGCTCTACTTTCAGCCATAGAAGATACACACAACAAGAAAAATATAAATATAGATATCGACTCACTAATTTATGAAATAAAATCTACCGCAAAAATCCTAGTTAAAAAAAGCGATAAATTCCAAAAAGATATCATTTCTTCAACATTGAAACAAAAAGAAGAATCTTTGGAAACTCTTGAAGTAAGTAAACTTCGCATAGAAGCTCAAATAAAAGATTTGAAGAAAAGAGAAAATGCATTAACAATAAGAAATAATAAATCTTTTTTATCTAATCTGAAATTTAATCTTTCACGACTACTGGGATTTAATAATAAAACTAAATATTCTAAAGGCACATTAAGTATTGAACAGACTTTAAGTAACTATAAAACAAAACTGTCTAACTACGATTTAGAAAAGAATAAAATATCTCAAAGCTTTTACGAAAATGGTTCAAAAAAACTTGAACTATTAAGAAAAAACACATACAAAGTTTTATGCACTTCAAACTGTCATGCATCAACTGAAGCAATAGCTTTAATGAGAGAACGAATTAAGCACTTATGATCCCCCTG
>CAYZJZ010000100.1:0-4580 GCA_964478905.1 uncultured Eubacteriales bacterium | reverse complement strand
TTTTCTCCTAAAAATATAAATAACATAGTAGCCATAACTATATAAGGACCGAACGCAATTTCTTGTCCCATAGTTCTATTTTTACTAACTAAAGCAATCGTCGCTCCAATTGCCCCAAAAATAAATGAGAAAAATATTACACCAACTGTATAGAAGCTTCCAAGCATAAGCCCGATGACTCCCATGAACTTAGCATCTCCAAGCCCCATTCCGTCTTTTTTGTATATAATTCTGGACAAAACAATAATCACTAAAAAGAAAACAAGCCCTATGCACATACCAATTAAACTATCTTCTACACTCGGCCTATCAAAAATCATAAGTACAATTCCTAAACAAAATGCAATTAAATTAAGCGTATTAGGGATTATATGAAGCCTAAAATCAATAAAAAACACAGCAGAACAAAGAGCTGACAATATTGCATCCCTAAAAAAATTAACACAAATTTGCTCACTGTACATATAAAATAGAATTATTGGTGCTAATATATTCCACAAAAATATAATCGGCGTTCTGATTTTATCAAAAGAAAATTTAAAAACATTTCCCTTTTCAAATTCGTCAACAGTAACTGCATAATTATTCAGTAAATATCCTATAATAATACCAATTAAAGCAATTAATATTTCCATATACACCCTCCAATTTCAATATAATTTATTCTATCATATAATTTTAAAAAATAAAGTTATTTTCTCTTGATTTTTCCAATTTATTATCATAAAATTAACTCGTGATATTTTAAACATAGGAGGAGCTAAATATGTATTTATTTGGTAAAGTTACAGTTATTCCAAAAGTACCTGAAAGGATTAATAGGTTGGAAGACCTTGCTTATAACCTTTGGTGGTCTTGGAATACCGATGCATTAAAACTATTTAAACTAATTGATATTGAACTTTGGAACAGGTGTAATAAAAGCCCTGTAAAATTTATTAACAATGTTGAACAATCTAAACTAGAAGCTGCTGCTAAAAACGAAGCATTTTTGTCGCAATATGATTTGATTTTATCTAAATTTGATTCTTATATGAACGAACCAAAAACATGGTTTTCTAAAACATACCCAGAAAATAAAAATAACACAATTGCATATTTCTCAGCCGAATACGGCTTAGACGAATCTTTCCCTGTTTACTCGGGCGGACTTGGTATTCTATCCGGAGACCATTGTAAATCTGCGAGTGATTTAGGGCTTCCTTTTGTTGCAATCGGGTTACTTTATCGTCAAGGATATTTTAATCAAAAAATTAATAAAGAAGGTTGGCAAGAAACTACTTATACCGAGCTTGAACCTTCTGAACTTCCTATCAAACCTGTTCATACAAGTAGCGGAGAAGAACTTGTTATTAACATAGACTTCCCGGGTAGAACTGTATTTGCTAAAGTTTGGCAAGTAAATATAGGAAGAAATAAACTTTATATGCTAGATACTAATGTAGAATCTAATTCTCAATATGATCGTGATATTACTGCCAGACTTTATGGCGGAGATCAAGAAATGAGAATTCAACAAGAAATTTTCTTAGGTATCGGCGGACTTAAAGTATTAAATGCGCTTGGAATTAATCCTACTATTTACCATATGAACGAAGGACACTCTTCATTCGTATGCATAGAATTAATTAAAAACTTAGTAGTAAATAAACAAATTTCTTTTAAAGATGCAAAAGAGATTGTTTCATCTTGTACTATTTTTACTACTCATACTCCTGTTCCTGCCGGAATAGATATCTTCCCTATCTCTTTAATAGATAAATATTTCGGAAACTATTGGAATTTAATGGGGATAAGTCGTCATGAATTTATGGAAATGGGAATGTCTTGTTCTAACGATTCCGGTCAAAACTTTAATATGGGAGTTTTAGCTCTTAAAATTGCCGGGAAGAAAAATGGCGTAAGCAAGCTCCACGGTGAAGTTTCAAGAGATATATTCGGAGACGTATGGCCTCTTGTACCAAAGGAAGAAGTGCCTATTACTCACGTTACAAACGGTGTTCATACATTAACTTGGCTTGCTCCAAATTTAAAAGAACTATACAGCGAATATCTTCCTTCTAATTGGGAAACGAATATTCCTGAGGCTAAAACTTGGAAGGCTATTGATAAAATTCCTAATAGAAAGCTTTGGGAAGCACACCGTGAAAATAAGAAAAAATTATTTGAGATAATTAGAGAAAATTTAAAAAATCAAATGGAACGTAACGGAGAAAATCCGTATGATATAATGCAAGTAGACAATATGCTTGATCCTAATGTACTAACTATCGGATTTGCTAGACGTTTTGCAACATATAAACGTGCTAATCTTATTTTTAGAGATTTAGAAAGAATTAAGAGAATTTTAAGCAATACTGATATGCCACTTCAAATAATCTTTGCCGGTAAGGCTCACCCTGCCGACAGACCAGGTCAAGAAATCATAAAAAATATTGTAGATATTAGTAAGATGCCGGAATTTAAAGGCAAAGTAATAATGCTTGAAAATTATAATATGAATGTTGCAAGATATATGCTCCATGGCGTAGATATTTGGATGAATAATCCGCGTCGTCCACTAGAAGCTAGTGGTACTAGTGGTCAAAAGGCTGCAATAAACGGAGCTATTAACTTCAGTATTTTAGATGGTTGGTGGATTGAAGGATATAAAAATAACAGTGGTTGGTCTATTGGTAAAAACGAGTACTATTCAAGCTTAAATCATCAAGATAATGTAGACAGTGACAGCATTTATACTACTTTAGAAAAACAGATTTTGCCACTCTACTATTCTACTGATGTGAATGGAATTCCAAATGACTGGATTGAAAAAATGAAAGCATCTATAAAAGTTGTAGCTCCTGAATTTAGTACAGACAGAATGGTTCAAGAATATACAAACAATTTATATATGCCTCTTATTAATCGTACTGCTGAAATTTCTCAAAATAGTTATGCTAAGATTTATGACCTTAGAAACTGGAAAGATTTTATTTCCCAAAACTGGGATAGTATTCATATAAATCCTATAAATCTTACAGCATATGAAAATAATCCTATATTGGTAAATCAATCTATCTCCCCTGCTTGCTTAGCTTATCTTGGGAATATAGATCCAAAAGATGTATCCGTTGAGGTTTACTATGGAAAAATTTCTCCGGAAGGAGCTTTACAAGAATCTCATTCTTGTCCTATGAATTTAGTTCAAAAGAATGGAGAAATGTATGAATATAAAGCTGATATTCCTATGACAAACGGCGGAAATTACGGATTTACTTATAGAATTATTCCGAAAAATCCAATGTTAATTAATAAACAAGATTTAGGACTTATTAAATGGGTATTGTAGTTTTAGAAATTTCTAAAAATGGCTGTAAAAAACTCGCTTATTATTAATATAAAGCATTGTACTTTACATAGAGAAACAAAAATCGCTTTTTTGTCCCTCTATGTAAATCACATTTTAAAGCTGTCCAGGATGTGAGCGTAAGCTCCGTTCCATACTTTAACTTGTCACTACACTTTCCGCAAAAAATATTTTTGTGGAACGAGGTACAATACAATGCTTTATGAATTTTGTGAGTTTTTTACAGCCTTTGATTTGCAATTTCGTTTTAAAAAATGTAAAATTGTATAGAAATGGAGGTATTTACTATGAAAATTGTAGTTGCAACTAAAAATACTCATAAAGTTAATGAACTAAAAGCAATGATTGATATGCCGAACATTGAATTTTTTTCTATGAAAGAAATGGGTATCGACTTAGACATTGAGGAAAACGGTACTACGTTTGAAGAAAATGCAATGCTAAAAGCTGAAGCTTTATATAACGCTTTAGATGATAAAGATTTAATCGTAATTGCTGATGATTCCGGACTATGTGTAGATGCTTTAAATGGAGCACCCGGCATCTTCTCTGCTAGATATTCCGGTGGAAACGATGAAGATAACAACAAGAAATTATTAGAAGAATTAAAAGATGTTCCGGCTCTAGAACGTGGAGCTCATTATGTGTGTTGTATCGCATTAATTTCAAAAAATGCAAAAGAACTCTTTACCGGAAAATGTTACGGATTAATTGATAAAGAAGAACGTGGAACTCTCGGATTTGGCTATGACCCTCTATTTTACGTTCCAATTAAACAAAAAACATTCGGCGAAATTGAAGCCGACGAAAAAAATAAAATCAGCCATAGAGCTAATGCAGTAAAACTGTTAAAAGAATGGATTTCAAAAAATAAATAAATAAGAAGCTGTAAAAAAACTCGTTTATCATTTAAATAACGTATTGTACTGTACCAAGCGAAACAAAAATTGCTTTTTTGTCCCTCTATGTAGAACACATTTTAAAGTTGCCCAGGATGTGAGCGTAAGCTCCGTTCCGTACTTTAAATTAACTCTACACTTCCCACAAAAAATATTTTTGTTAAGCGAGGTACAGTACAATCCATTATAAATTTTATGAGTTTTTTACAGCTCCTTTTATACTAAAACTTCTTCCTTTTTAATTTCTCTATTTACTTCTTTCCCTTTTAATTTATCTTTTGCTACTGTCATAAGTAGCTTAATTCTATTAGTTTGGTTAGTTTCACTAGCCC
>CAYZJZ010000099.1:0-4595 GCA_964478905.1 uncultured Eubacteriales bacterium | reverse complement strand
TTTGGTATTTCCTTTTTTTATTTTTACTGTGACATATCTATTGTAAACCTATAAATAAAAATTTTGACAAAAAAATGTTACTACTCAGACCCATCATTTGATAAATCTGAATAATAACATTTTAAAACAGTTACCAACATTTACAATTGTTGAAGTCTCTTGGCAATTTCCTCAGTAATCCCATGTACCTCGCATAATTCCTCAACACTCGCATTTTTAATAGCCTCAACACTGCCAAACTTAGTAAGTAACGCTTTCTTTCTCGTCTCTCCAATTCCCGGCACATCATCCAAAACCGACTTAGTAAGCCGTTTGCTCCTCAAAATTTTATTATATCCAATTGCCACTCTATGAACTTCCTCTTGAATTTCATAAATAAACTTATAAATCTCCGGATACTTAGAAAGTTGAATATTCTTACCATTAATAAGTAAAGCCTTAGTCTGGTGCTTAGAATTCTTAACCATACCAACCACAGGAACGTAGTATCCGGCATCACTAATCGCCCTATTTATAGCACCAACCTGACCTGCACCACCATCAGCCAAAATAAGATCCGGTAAAACAGAAAACGCCTCATCTTTAGACGTAGCATTACTCATACGCCTAAAAATAACTTCATATGTGCATCTTATATCATCTTGAGAATCAACAGTTCTTATCTTAAACCTTCTATACAACTTATTAGCCGGCTTGTTATTAATAAAAGTAACCATACCACCAACAATATCATCATTACCAATATTAGAAATATCGTAAGCCTCAATTTTCTCAATCTTCTCCATACCTAAAAGTTTCGCCAAAAGCCCAGACGGATTAATTACCTTATCCTCAGCCTTAAACGACTCATGAGCATTCTTCTCAGCCATAACCAGTAGCTTATCTCTCTCGCCCCTTTTCGGGATAACAATAGCAACTTTATTTTTTCTCTTTTCAGAAAGCCATTTCTCAATAAACTCCCTATCCTCAAGCTCATTCCTAACCAATATACTCTTAGGTATATGAAACCTCAAATTGTAAAATTGCTTAATAAAATTCTCAACAATTTCCCCTTCATCGACCTCATTAACACCATCAAAATGATACTTCTCACGGCCTAACAACTTACCATTTCTAACAGTAAACACCTCAATATTTGCCTCATCACCCAGCTTATTAATTCCAATAACATCAGTATCATCGTTACTTAAGTTATTCATCTTCTGTTTCTCGCCGGCTTTATTAATAGCAAAAATCTTATCTCTTAAACTCGCAGCCCTCTCATACTCCATTTTCTCAGATGCTTCATTCATCTCCAAAGTAAGCTTATTGACAATATCTCCAAAATTCCCATCCAAGAAATCACAAACCTTATCAATCATACTTCTATACTCATTTATACTAATATCTCCCCTACAAGGAGCCAAGCACTTCTTAATATGAAAATTCAAACAAGGTCTGTTACTCATTGAACTCTCCTTAAAATCCTTCTTGCAAAGCTTTAACGGGAAAATATCCTTAACAAAATCAAGCATTTCATTAACAGCATAAACATCAGTATATGGTCCATAATACTTAGAACCATCCTCAACATATCTTCTCGTAATAAACACCCTCGGGAAAGTCTCTTTTAGCGTAACCTTAATATACGGATATGTCTTATCATCCTTTAGCATAACATTATAAGGAGGTCTATGTTTCTTAATCAAATTACACTCCAAAATAAGCGCCTCAACCTCATTATCAGTAATAATATACTCAAAACGTCTTATCTTAGAAACCATCTTCTCAATACGGGGAGATTTATTAGTCTTTTGAAAATACTGGCTAACCCTATTTTTAAGGCTAACAGCCTTGCCAATATATAAAATTTCATCCGCCTCACCATGCATAATATAAACTCCCGGTTCACGCGGCAATTTCTTCAGCTCAGCCTTAATATCAAACACAAAACTCCCCTCCTTATTAACGCAAAAAAAGAACTAGAAAAACTAATCTCTACTCTTGTCTTCAATTTCTTTAACAACTTGCATAACAGCTTCATCTAAAGGTTTAGCACCCATATCTCCAACCTTTCTACGTCTTACAGAAACAGTCCTTGACTCCATTTCCTTCTCTCCAATAACAAACATAAACGGAATCTTCTCAGTTTGAGCCTCTCTAATCTTGTAACCAATCTTCTCATTTCTATCATCAACTTCAGCTCTAATGCCCTTTTCATCTAGTATTCTCTTAACTTCATAAGCATATTCATGATGAGCATCAGCAATAGGAAGAATTTTAACTTGAACAGGTGCAAGCCAAGTAGGGAAAGCACCGGCAAAATGCTCAGTTATAATACCGATAAATCTCTCAAACGAGCCAAAAATAGCTCTATGAACCATAATAGGAGTTTTCTTTTCTCCATTCTTATCAATATAATAAAGTTCAAACCTTTGAGGAAGTTGGAAATCAAGTTGAATAGTACCCATTTGCCACTCTCTACCCAAACAATCCTTCATCTTAATATCAATCTTAGGTCCGTAGAACGCACCATCGCCTTCATTAATCCTATAATTATTTTCACCGCAAATCTCATTTAAAACCTTTTTCAGATCCGCTTCAGCTCTATTCCAAGTCTCAATCTCGCCCATAAAATCTTCAGGTCTTGTAGACAAAGTAAGTTGATACTCAAGCCCGAAAATACCATAAAACTTACTAGCAATTTCAACAATATCCTTAATCTCACTACCAATTTGTTCATCAGTAATATAGTTATGAGAGTCATCTTGTCTAAACATTCTAACCCTAAACAAACCATTTAATTGACCGGATTTCTCATTCCTGTGAATAACATCAACATCATTAAAACGAAGAGGTAAATCCTTGTAACTTCTTTGCTTATTCTGATAAATTCTAATCGAATTAGGGCAATTCATAGGTTTTAACGCCTGTTCCTTACCATCAGCATCCTCCAAAACAAACATATCATCTTTATAGTGATCCCAATGTCCGGAAATTTTCCATAGCACACTACTATTTAATTGAGGACCTGAAAACTCTTGATAGCCTCTAGCCTTATGCTCTTTTCTCCAAAATTCAATCAAAGTATTAAGCATTGTAAATCCCTTAGGAAGCCAATACGCCATACCCGGAGCAGTCTCATCAAAGAAAAACAAATCAAGTTCCTTGCCAAGTTTCCTGTGATCCCTTTTTTTCGCTTCCTCAATTAAATTTATGTACTCCTCAAGTTCACTACTCTTAGGGAAAGAAATACCATAAATTCTTTGAAGCATCTTATTCTTCTCATTACCTCTCCAATATGCACCGGAAGAAGAAAGCAATTTAATAGCCTTAATCTTTCCTGTACTCATCAGATGAGGGCCAGCACAAAGGTCAGTAAAATCGCCTTGTCTATAAAAAGAAATTTCCTCACCATCCGGTAAATCATTAATAAGCTCAGTCTTATAAGGTTCATCTTTCATAAGCTCTAAAGCCTTATCACGCGGAAGCAAAAATCTTTCAATTTCAATATCTTCCTTAATAATCTTCTTCATCTCATCTTCAATTTTAGCCAAATCGTCCTCAGAAAAAGGTTTAGCCACATCAAAATCATAATAAAATCCATTATCTATCGCAGGACCAATCGCAAACTTAACATCAGGAAACAATCTCCTTACAGCCTGAGCCATAATATGAGAAGTAGTATGCCAATACGCCTTCTTACCATTTAAATCCTCAAAAGTAAGAATATTTAGCGTTGAATCCTCATTAATCTCAAACCTTAAATCACAAACCTTGCCATTAACCTCACCGGCCATAGCATTTCTAGCTAATCCTTCACTAATGCTCTTCGCAACATCTAAAACAGAAACACCCTTCTCAAACTCTTTTTCAACATTACCCTTTAATAATACCTTTATCATATTCGAACCACCCTTTCAAAAAAATTAAAATTATCCGCTCAAAAGCAGAAAATAAGCACGACACATCTATGCATAACAGCATAGGGACGTGTCGTGCTTCACGTGGTTCCACCCTATTTTATTCTCAATTAAAGCCTTAACGTAAGCCAACGTCTAAACTCCAAGGTGGTCTTCAAAAATCCCATTCATAAAAGTACTTTCAGCAAATGTACCCTCTCTCTAAATGAAACAAGAAATTCTACTGTCCTCTTCAACGTTCAGAAAATTTTCAATACAATGATTTTACTACAAAACAAAGCCGTTGTCAATTCCAAAAATATACAGTTTTATATTGCATTTTTTGGAATAATATGTTATATTCTTCTCATCTCCTAATAGGAAGGAGGTGTGAATATGAACTCGGCTGAGAAGTTAGTAGTTCTTATACTTATCTATCTCATTTTGCGATTATTCGCCTGAGATAGGAAAATACCGGAGTAACAGGCTCCGGTATTTTTTTGTGATATGAACTCAACAGAGATACTTATTTTTTAATACTATAGTTCTCATGTTAATAAGATACCATATTCTTGAATTTTTGTCAATCTAATTTTAAGAAAACCTTTTATCATTGGAATTAATAATCTCATCAAGCATAATCTGATTAGTCTTGCTCATCTCGGAAGTTTGACACTTGTGAATAAAAATAATTCTTGAAAGCATGATTACTGC
>CAYZJZ010000098.1:0-4601 GCA_964478905.1 uncultured Eubacteriales bacterium | reverse complement strand
TTCAAAAGAGCTATTTTAGTGATTTTTATCTATTTAAGTCTGAATAGTAACTTTTTTTGTTGCTATTCCGATTTACTGTTTAGAAAAAATGGACTGTAAAATGAATATTTTTTACAGTCCATTCATATCGTGTCTAAAATTCAGCGTTTCCAGTAGTTCTAGGGAACGGCAATACATCTCTTATATTACTCATACCTGTAACATACATAATAATTCTCTCAAATCCCAAGCCATAACCAGAATGAACAACACTACCAAATCTTCTGGTATCTAAGTACCACTTATAGTCTTCTTCCTTCATTCCAAGTTCTTTAATTCTACTTACAAGAACATCTAGTTTTTCTTCTCTTTGACTTCCACCGATAATTTCTCCAACTCCGGGAACTAATAAATCCATAGCCGAAACAGTCTTTCCGTCAGGATTTTGCTTCATATAAAATGCTTTTATTTCCTTTGGATAATCAATTAAAAATACAGGTTTTTTGAAAATCTTTTCAGTCAAAAATCTTTCATGTTCAGTCTGCAAATCAATTCCCCATTCAACAGGATATTTAAATTCATCCTTATGAGGCTTTAATAATTCAATTGCCTTTGTATATGTAAGTCTTTCAAAATCGCTGTTTACTATCAAATTTAATCTTTCAAGCAATCCTTTGTCTACAAATGTATTAAAGAATTCCATTTCTTCCGGAGCATTTTCAAGAAGGTAATTAATGATATATTTTACCATAGCTTCAGCCATATCCATATTATCATTTATATCAGCAAACGCCATTTCAGGCTCTATCATCCAAAACTCAGCTGCGTGTCTTGCGGTATTGGAGTTTTCAGCTCTAAACGTAGGACCAAAAGTATAAATATTACCATACGCCATAGCAAATGTCTCTCCGTTTAATTGACCACTAACAGTTAAATTAACAGATTTTCCGAAGAAATCTTGACTATAATCTACTTCACCGTTCTCAAGTAACGGAGGATTTTTCATATCTAGAGTTGTTATTCTAAACATTTCTCCAGCACCTTCACAGTCACTTCCCGTTATTATAGGAGTATGAACATATACGAAATTTTGCTCTTGGAAAAACTTATGTATTGCATACGCAACCAAAGAACGCACCCTAAATACAGCAGAAAAAGTATTTGTTCTTGGTCTTAAATGAGCTATTTCACGCAAGAATTCAAACGAATGTCTCTTATTTTGGAGAGGATACTCAGGACTTGATTCTCCTGAAATTTCAACGTTATTAGCTTTTATTTCGAATGGTTGCTTAGCATTAGGCGTAACAACCAAAATTCCTTTTACAATTATACTTGCTCCGATGTTTAATTTAATAACATCAGCAAAATTAGATATATTGCTTTCTTCAACTACTACTTGAACACTTTTAAAGAAACTACCATCATTTAATTCTATAAATCCAAACACTTTAGAATTTCTAATATTACGTATCCAACCAGCTACCGTAATTTCCTTATCTTTATATTCTTCTGTGTTTCTAAACAATTTTTTAATTTCAACACGCTTCATAACGTTACCTCCTCGTATAAACTACTTATAAAACAGTTCTTATTATATATTTTTAGTAAATACCTGTCAAGAAGTAGAACATATACCTCCGCAATTCATACTATGTAAATTTATTAAACATTAACCAATTCTTTAATTTGCTCCAAAAATCCCTTTTATAAAACTCATTCTATGTATCGGAGTAGGGCCATACTTCTTTAAAGCCTCTATATGTTCCGCAGTTCCATACCCTTTATTTTTTGCAAATCCATACTCCGGATATATTTCATCATAAGCTATCATCATTCTATCTCTTGTAACTTTCGCAATAATAGATGCCGCCGCAACAGAAATACTAAAAGCATCTCCTTTTATTATCGGAGTTACCGGAATATCTATGCCAAGATTCACTGCATCAATCAGCAAATGTTCCGGTTTAATTTTCAATTTTCTTACACTTTCAATCATAGCCTGTTTAGTAGCATTTAATATATTTATTTCATCTATTACTTTTTCACTTGCCATTCCTATTCCGTAAGCAACACAATTATTTATAATTACATCATAAAGTTTTTCACGCTTTTTCTCCGAAACTTTTTTTGAGTCATTTACTCCCTCAATTAACACATCAGGTTTTAAAATAACCGCACAAGTAACCACAGGACCGGCAAGTGGACCTCTCCCTACTTCATCAATTCCAGCAATGTACTGTACACCTTTTTCATACAATGGTTTTTCAAATTGTTGCATCTTAATAAGTCGCTCTTTTTCCGACTCAATCTTACGAATTCTCGCTTCAGTCATCTTCTTAACTTCTATTTCTACAAATTCCATTTTTTCACCTCTTAATTAGGTCTTTCCAATGAGATTTTTCCTATAACATTTTTTCTAAACTCGTCCATTATAATATTTGCAGTCTTGGTATAATCAATATCTCCTCCTGAAACCTTACAACCACGTTTATTACCTATTTCCTCCATAATTTCCAAATCTGTTTTTCCCTCTATGTCGGTTAACTTATACCTTTGGCAAAGCTCATTAGAATAATTATTTCTTAATTTTCCTATTAATTTTAATGCAAGTTCAGCATTATCCAATATTTCATACTTTATTGCACCTGTAAAAGCTAAATTTAGCCCTATTTCCTCATTCTCAAATTTCGGCCAAAGTATTCCGGGGGTATCCATAAGTTCAACTCCGGAATTAGTTCTAATCCATTGACGTGTTCTTGTTACTCCGGGTTTATTTCCTACTGCAGCAGTATTTTTATTGGCAACTTTATTAATAAAAGAAGATTTACCCGCATTAGGAATCCCTAAAACAGCCACTCTAACACTTCTGCCAATTCGACCTCTTTCTGTACTTCTATCCAGCTTGTCCTTAACTAAATTAGCCGCTCTCGCCAATAACTCCTTAATTCCTACTCCGGTAATAGAGTTAATTAAAACAGCCTCTATATTATTTTCATTATAGTACTTTATCCACTCTTTATTTATCTTTGGATCAGCTAAATCAAATTTATTTAATGCAATTATTCTCGGTTTACTACCAATTAGCTCCTCAAAATCTGGATTCCTACTACTTCTAGGAATTCTTGCATCTACAATTTCAATTACCACATCAACAAGTTTTAAGTTTTCTTTTATTTCCCTTTTCGCCTTAACCATATGGCCCGGGAACCAGTTAATATTCGCCGAATTTTGTCGGTTGTCCATTATTATCACTTCCTTCAAAATTTTTGTCATTCCCTAATAATTTTATTTTTTCTGCATTATTTAATATATTTAATATATTTAATTGATATTTAGCAATCTGACTTAGTATTTCAAATCTTTCTTTTTTACTTTTTCCCTCTTTAATCATTTCTGCATTATGTGATTCTAAATTTGATAGTACAGTTAATTCATTTATTGATGCATAATCTCTTATATTAGAAGTTTTGGCTAAATCAGGATTTAGTTCTCTCCATTCCTTAGCAGTTGTATTAAACAGAGCAACATTTAAAATATCCGCTTCTTCTGCATATTTTAACCATTCTGTATTCTTATAATAACTGCTATCAGGCAATATATAGTTTTTGATAGCATCTGTATGTATTAGATAATTATTTTTTGTTAATATTCTTTTTATATCCCATTCCCTGTTTTGATTTTCTAATTGTTTTAATCTTTCAAATTCTTTTATTAAATATAATTTAAAAACAGGACTAATTGCAGAAGCAAATTCAAATGCAATATCTTTATGTGCATATGTCCCACCATATTTTCCCATTTTAGAATACAGGCCAATTGCATTAGTTTTTTCACACCATTCTGACACACTTGGTGTAAATGTTAATAGTCCAACTTGTTTTCTAAAGTGTTCGGATTCGAACACTTTAAAATTAGGATTATATAATTGTTCCCAAGCTGTTAAAAAATCTAATGTACTTCTATTACGTAACCAGTTTCTTATAACATCAGCGGCTCTTGATTTATCACTTTTTGCTTTTGCTATATCAGAAATGCATATATAATCTTTCTCATTTAAATTAGTAACATTTATTTGGATATTTTGTACTTCAATTATATTATTTTTCATCTATATATTCACCTCTTTATATATGGAAGGTTAAAGAGCGTAATCACCATTTTAATCCCCACCTATTTTTTATTAAAAACAACACTTATCTACTGATTTTTACTATTTTTCAGATAAAATATACATTATATAAACTCTCATAATTCCTTATAAAACAAGACATTGTGGAAGGCGTTAAATAAATCGTAATCAAGCAGTTAATATTCGCCGATGGTAAGCTTTTTGTATCCTCATTCATTTTTTCTCATTTCTCTTTTTTGGTACATATCCATAATTATTCACTTTCTTTTCTATAATTTATCTTTTACATATTTCTAATATTTTTTTCTAACTCTATTTTCAATTCACACATTGAAATTTTATTTTTACCACTTATATTTATTCCCCTTAATAGTGCTATATATTTCATAATACTTCTCACTTTCAAATTACTATTTGTCTTAATCATTATTTTATTTCTTCTATTTTCTTCATTTCTTTTGTTTCTAATTGTTTCTTTTCTCTTTCAAGTTCT
>CAYZJZ010000097.1:0-4602 GCA_964478905.1 uncultured Eubacteriales bacterium | reverse complement strand
GATAAATGCTTGGTAAAAATTTAGATGTTGTAAAAGTTATAAAGTACAATGCTTTGTACTACTGTAAAATGAGTTTTTTGTTTTTATTCATTAATAAAAAGGACAAAATATGGCAATCTGACTTGATTTTTATTGAGATATTGTTATTATTTTAATTTTTTTGACATTTAAAAAAAATAGTGTTAGACTA
This sequence comes from uncultured Eubacteriales bacterium, assembly GCA_964478905.1. GTDB lineage: Bacteria > Bacillota > Clostridia > TANB77 > RGIG9151 > RGIG9151. The sequence goes on along the minus strand of CAYZJZ010000097.1, from coordinate 4,412 downwards.
TTTCTACCAATTGTTGAACGGTTAATTGAATATTGATTAGAATTTGTGTTAGCGGACATAATTTTTAAGTGCTGATTTTTTAATCAGTTGATTTTTGTTGTTTTAAATGAATTTAATTGTTTGATGAAAACATTAAAATATGGGGCTTTAATGAGGAAAGTTTATCGTTTGCTCCAAGGAAGTTGTTATTACATAATAATTATTGAAAGGAAGGATTTTGTGATTAGTAAAAATAATAATAGAATTAACAGAGTTAGTAAAATTAATAGAACAACTAATAATGAAAGTACCTCTAAATTGAAAATAATTCCGCTCGGAGGACTTCACGAAGTTGGAAAGAATATGACTGTTTTTGAATATGAAAACGATATGTTCATATTGGATTGTGGGCTGGCTTTTCCAGAAGATGAAATGCTTGGTATTGATTTAGTAATACCGGATATAACTTATTTAAGGAGAAATGCTAATAAAATAAGAGGAATAGTTATAACTCACGGTCACGAAGATCATATTGGAGCTTTACCTTATATATTGAAGGAACTTAATCTCCCAATTTATGCTACAAGGCTTACATTGGGATTAATTGAAACTAAACTTGAGGAACACGGTCTTTTAAAAACTACTAAGATGTTTTGCGTAAAACAAGGTCAAAGGGTAAGACTTGGATGTTTTGAGGTTGAATTTATAAGAACTAACCATAGCATTCCGGATTCTGTGGCTTTGGCTATTAATACTCCTGCCGGAATGGTTGTTCATACCGGTGACTTTAAGGTTGATTATACTCCTATTGATGGCGGAATAATTGATTTAGCTAAGTTTGGAATTTTGGGTAAGAAAGGCGTGCTTGCGCTTATGTCGGATAGTACTAATGCTGAACGACCTGGATTTACTATGTCTGAGAGTACTATCGGAGAAGTGTTTGACGAATTGTTTGATACCGACCAAAGAATAATAGTCGCGACATTTGCGTCTAATATCCATAGAATTCAACAGGTTATCAACTCTGCGATTAAGACTAAGCGTAAAGTCGCTATTTGTGGAAGAAGTATGATTAATGTTATAACTGTTGCTCATAAGCTTGGTTATATAAAAATGTTAGGAAATACTTTAATTGATATTGACGATATAAATAAATATTCGCCTCAACAAATATGTATTATTACTACCGGAAGCCAAGGTGAACCTATGGCTGCACTATCTAAAATGGCGAATTCTGAACATAAAAAGGTTGAGATTTATCCGGGGGATAGAGTTATAATTTCTGCTTCTCCGATTCCCGGAAATGAGAAATACGTTTCTAAGTTAATTGACGATTTATTTAAACAAGGTGCTGATGTTATATACCATAGTATTGCTGATACTCATGTGTCAGGTCACGCTTGTCAAGAGGAATTAAAGCTTATACAAGCTTTAGTAAAACCTAAGTATTTTATTCCTGTTCACGGAGAGTACAAGCATTTAAGGCAACATGCTAAACTTGCTGAGAATATGGGGCTTGATGCGTCAAATATCTTTATTTTGAGTAATGGAAAAGTGCTTGAATTAGATAAAGACAGTGCGCGCGTTTCCGGAGTTGTGCCGTCAGGAAGAGTTCTAGTTGATGGACTTGGTGTTGGAGATGTTGGGTCTGTTGTTTTAAGAGATAGACAACATTTATCTCAAGATGGACTTATTGTTGTTGTTCTAACTTTAGATCACGAAACTGGCTCTATTGTTGCAGGCCCTGATATTATTTCAAGAGGGTTTATCTATATGAAAGAGTCTGAAGTCTTGATTGAAGAAATAAAAGTTGTATTAAAGAAACAATTACAAGTTTTTGAGGAAACCGGAGTTAAGGATTGGTCTACAATTAAAGCAGGTGTTAAAGATACATTAAAAGAGTTTTTATTTGAAAAAACTAAGAGAAAACCTATGATTTTGCCGGTAGTTATGGAAGTTTAATATATAGAAAGAGAGTGTTTTATATGACGAATAAAGAATTAGCTGATGTTTTATTTCCGGATGTAACTAAAACTCCGGAGTATTATGAAGAAATGTATCCTGTAAGAAATCTACCGGAAGGTGCTGTTGTTACACGTTTTGCTCCAAGTCCAACTGGATTTGTGCATATTGGTGGATTATATGCATCGTTAATTGCTGAGCGAACTGCTCACCAATCCGGCGGAGTATTTTTCCTTAGAATTGAAGATACTGATAAAAAACGTGAAGTTGAGAATGGAGTTTCTCAAATTATCAGTTGTTTGAAGGATTTTGATGTCAATTTTGACGAGGGTGCTATTGGAGAAAATGGTGCTGATGTTGGAGATTACGGAACATATACTCAAAGTAAGAGAGCTGATATTTACAGAACTTTTGCTAAAAAGTTAGTTGAAGAAGGAAAAGCATATCCTTGTTTTTGCACAGAAGAGCAACTTGAATTAACTAGACAGAGACAAGAGGCTGTTAAAGCCAGAACGGGTTACTATGGCGAATGGGCTGTTGACAGAAATCTTTCTAATGACGAAATAATGGAAAGAATAAATGCCGGTAAGAAATTTGTGTTGAGAATGAGAAGTCCTGGAGTTAATAATAGAAGAATTACTCATAAAGATTTAATTCGTGGTAAGGTTGAGTTCCCGGAAAATGATATTGATCATGTAATTATTAAGTCTGACGGAATTCCTACATACCATTTTGCACATGTTGTGGACGATTATTTAATGAAAACTACTGTTGTTATTCGTGGAGACGAATGGCTATCCTCCATACCTGTTCATCTTCAAATGTTTGCTACTATGGGATGGCAACCGCCTAAATACGCTCATATTTCTCCTATTATGAAGAAAGAGGGAGAAACAAAGAGAAAATTAAGTAAGAGAAAAGATCCTGAGGCTGCTGTTTCGTACTATTTTGAAGAAGGATATCCTAATGTTGCAGTTACAGAGTATTTATTGAATATTGCTAATTCATCGTTTGAACCTTGGAGAAGAGCTAATCCAATGACTCCTTATACGGAATTTACTATGAAACTTAGCGATATGAATGCAAGTGGTGCTTTGTTTGATTTGGTTAAACTTGCTGATATAAGTAAAGATGTTGTTTCTAAAATGAATGGCGAGGAAGTTTATGAAAAAGTTTATGCTTGGGCTGAAAAGTTTGATAATGAACTTTTTGAGTTGTTGTCTCGTGATAAAGAATATGCAGTAAAGATATTTAGCATTGAAAAGGGTGGAAATAAGCCTAGAAAAGATATTGCAAAGTGGAGCGATGTAAAAGATCAAATTTCTTATTTTTATGATGATAAGTTTGATGGTAAGTATGATTTTTCAGAAAAAGTTTCGAATGATGATAGAAAAGAAATTGTAAAGCTATTTTTAGAGACATATAATTACGAAGATGACAAGCAAACTTGGTTTGATAAAATCAAAGTGATTTGTGACAAAACAGGATATGCTAGTAATAATAAGGATTATAAGGCTAATCCTGAGAACTATAAAGGTAATGTAAGTGATGTTTCTAATATAATAAGAGTAGCTTTAACCGGTAGACAAATGTCACCTGATATGTATGAAATTATGCAAGTTATGGGTAAAGATGCTACTATTAAGAGATTAAATATGAGTTTATAAGAACAAAAGAAAAGACCGGAGTTTTCCGGCCTTTTTGTTTAGAGTCTAATGAATTTTGTAAACTCATCGATGCTTGAATGGTTTACATTGACAAATTCAATTTTGTTTTTAGAACAGTAGTTTATAAAATTTGTAATACTTCCTTTATAATATGGTGCATCTATAAGAAAACACCACTTTACGATACGTTTATTCGAGTTGATAAATAAGCTAAGTTTTTCTTTTGCATAGATAAAGTCATCCAGTTCCGTCGCTTTCTTTTCTGTGAAATCATTATACCAGTCATCTGATATAACAATTTTGTTCATTTCACTCGAATAGTCTTTGATATTATTTATAGCTTCTGATAATGATGTAGCATAAAAGGCTCGCTGGTAATCGGCTAGTGAGAGTTTTACTGAATCAAAAAGTAATCTAGCACCAATACAGTTGTTAATGAAAAAAATAGTTTCCATATTTTCTCCTTTCAAACAGAAAAAAGTTAATAAAGAAATAAAAAATATTTCTTTTAACAGAACAAACCTACCATTGTATTGTACTACATTACGGAATGTAAGTCAACATATTTTGTAAAACTTGAAATATTTATAAAACTTGAAATATTAAATGTTACTATTTGCCAAACAACAAATTTGAATAGTAATTGCTAAATTTTATTTAATAACTTGAAATTTTAGTTGTGAAAATGTATTATTTTCAATGAGAGAACATTGAAGATGGAGGGAAATGTGTGAAATTGGATAAAAAAAGAATAATTTGTATAGTAGTAATTCTTATTGCAATAGCAGTGGGAGCTATTTGCTT
>CAYZJZ010000096.1:0-4628 GCA_964478905.1 uncultured Eubacteriales bacterium | reverse complement strand
ATTTGTTTGGATTTTTTTGTTTTGACATTCTCCGATTAATTCTATAAAATATATGTGTTTTTAAAAAGTTGAAGGAGAATGAAGTAAAAAATGGCTAGATTTATAGGGGAAACATTTAGTGATTATGGAATAGAGAATAATCTGAAATCTGCTGAAATTAAGGAATTAAAGTTGCATAAAAAACAAAATGTTTTGCAACTTGATTTGATTTCAAATAGTCCTATTGGTTTAAATGATATGATTTCTTTTGAAGAATATGCAATAAAGAAGTTTAACCTGAATTTTACCTTATTTAATATAGAATATTCTAACTTAGAAATAGAACAAAACATAGAAAAAATTTGGAAAGATTTAATAAGATATGTAGGACGTAGAGAACCACTGGTAGCAAGTGTATTAGGGCATAGTAAATTAAAAATAGAAGATAATCATATATTAGTTAGTGTTGTAAATAAATTGGATTACATATTAGAAACTAAGAAAATGAATGTATTTTTTCAACGTGTTTTTAAGAATATGTATAATAAAAGTTATATCGTTAAATTTGAAAGTGGAGATAGCGAACATTTTGAAGAAAAGTACAGAAATATGCAAAAACTTCAAGAAAAAGTATTACTTGAGCAACTAGAACAAACTAATCGTGAAACGGTACAAAATTTAGCGAATAATCCAGCACCAAAGACTATTACTTCGTCTGACGGTAAAACGTTTGTGCCACGTCAAAAATTAACTGAAATAACAACGGAAAATTACGAAACGAATAAGCTTTCTGAAATAAAGAGAGTTAAGGGAGAAGAAAGCCCTATTATTTATGGTTCAAGTTTAAAAATGAATTCTCAGTATTATAAAATTATTAATATTCCTCAAGTTAATCCCGGAGAAGAATTAAAGGTAGTTTTAGAAGGTAATATGCTTAGTCCTGAGATGATTTCCGGTAAAAAGCAAAATGATATTGTTTCATTTAACATATTTGATCGTTCGAGTACAATAACTTGTAAATTTTTCCCTAAAAAAGATGATTCGGAAATTATTTTTGGTAAACTAAAGAAAGCTAAAGCTGTAAGAGTAGAAGGTTCAGCACGATTTGACGAATTTGCGAAAGAAGTAACTGTAATAGTAAGAACTGTTGTTGATGTTCCTCCGATTCCGGAAGAAAAAAGAATGGATAGTGCGGAAGAAAAACGTGTTGAACTTCATTTACATACTAAAATGAGTCAAATGGATGCGATTACGTCTTGTGAAGACTTGGTAAAAAGAGCAATATCTTGGGGCTGGAAGGCTATGGCTATAACCGATCACGGAGTTGTTCAAAGTTTCCCTGAAGCTCATAAATATTTGGAGAAAACAGGTGCAGATATAAAAATTTTGTATGGTGTAGAAGGTTATTTTGTTCCGGAAAAAGACCCGTGTGTGTTTGATTCAAAGAAACAGGAAATTGATACGACTTATTGTGTTTTGGATTTAGAAACTACCGGTATTTCTCATTTTACTGAGAAAATAACTGAAGTGGGAATTATTAAAATTAAAGACGGAAAGATTATTGATACTTATGAAACCTTTGTAAATCCGGAAAAACCAATTCCACAAGAGGTTGTAGAGATTACGCATATAACTGATGATATGGTAAAAGATGCTGAAACGATAGATAAAATTATTCCGCAAATTATAGATTTTATAGGAGACAGTGTGCTTGTTGCACATAACGCCGATTTTGATATAGGTTATTTAAAATATAATTTCAAAAAATACGGATATGAATTAAATAATACTTATATAGATACTTTGCGTCTTTCTAAGGCTGTTTTCCCTGAATTAAAAAAATATAAGTTGGGTGTTATTGCGGATTCGTTAAGTATAAAAGTAGATGTTGCACACCGTGCGTTGGATGATGTAAAGACTTTAGTTGCTGTATTTAATAAGATTATAGACATTGCAAAAGAAAAAGGTGCTACTGTAATTGATGATTTTGATGAATTATTTAAGATGGACTATAAAAAGTTGCCTTCTTATCACATTATAATTATTGCCAAAAACTATGTTGGCTTAAAAAACTTGTATAAGTTAATTTCATATTCACATTTAAATTACTTTTACAAGAAACCTAGAATTCCAAAGTCTATGCTAGATGAACTTAGAGAAGGGCTTATTGTAGGAAGTGCTTGTAGTGAAGGAGAACTTTATCGTGCTATTGCGGACGGAAAGCCTGAAGATGAGATAGAACGAATTGCATCTTATTATGATTATTTGGAAATTCAACCGCTTGGGAATAATGCGTATATGTTACGAAACGGACAAGTTGAATCAAACAATAATTTAATAGATATAAATAAGAAAATAGTTAGCTTAGCAGATAAACAAAATAAGCTTGTTGTAGCGACTTGTGATGTGCATTTTATGGATCCGCAAGATGAGGTATATAGAAGAATTTTAGAAGCCGGTCAAGGATATAAAGATGCTGATGAGCAAGCTCCTCTATTTTTGAGGACCACTGACGAAATGCTAAAAGAATTCGAATATTTAGGAGATAGGGCATATGAAATTGTAGTTACAAATACTAATAAAATTGCTGATATGTGTGATAAAATAAAGCCTATTTCTCCTGAAAAGTGTCCTCCTCATATTGATGGATGTGAGCAAACAATTAAGGATATTGCGTATAATAAAGCTCATGAACTTTACGGAGATCCTTTACCGGAGATTGTTCAAACAAGACTAGATAAAGAATTGGATTCTATTATTAAAAATGGATTTTCAGTTATGTATATTATTGCTCAGAAACTTGTTTGGAAGTCGAATGAAGATGGATATTTAGTTGGTTCGCGTGGATCGGTTGGATCGTCATTGGTTGCTTATATGACTGGTATTACTGAGGTTAACTCGCTTCAGCCTCATTATAGGTGCCCTAATTGTAAGTTTTCAGATTTTACTGACTATGGAGTTAAGAATGGGTTTGATTTACCGGATAAAGAATGTCCAAAGTGTGGTTCAAAGTTTGCTAAAGATGGTATGGATATTCCATTCGAGACGTTTTTAGGATTTAACGGAGATAAAGAACCTGATATTGACTTAAACTTTTCCGGAGAATACCAAGGTATAGCTCATAGATATACAGAAGTAATTTTTGGTAAAGGTACTACTTTTAAAGCCGGAACGATTGGTACTGTTGCGGATAAAACGGCATATGGATATGTAAAAAATTACTTCGAGGAACGTGGAAAACAGGTCTCTAATGCTGAAATAGAGCGGCTTGCTGTTGGCTGTACAGGTATTAAGCGAACAACAGGTCAACACCCGGGAGGAATTATTGTTGTTCCTAAGGGGCGAGAAATATTTGAATTTTGTCCGGTTCAACATCCTGCGGACGATCCTGATTCTGACATTATAACTACTCATTTTGATTATCACTCAATCGACCAAAACTTGTTGAAATTGGATATCCTCGGGCACGATGATCCGACGATTATAAGAATGTTACAAGATTTAACTGGTGTAGATCCTAAGTCTATACCGCTTGATGATAAAGAAACTATGAGCATTTTTAGTTCTACTACTGCTCTTGGCGTAACTCCTGAGCAAATCGGCTCTGAAGTTGGAACTTATGGTGTGCCTGAGTTTGGAACGAAGTTTAGCCGAGGAATGTTACTTGATACAAAGCCTACGACTTTTGAGGAATTAATAAGGTTATCAGGTCTTTCTCATGGTACAGACGTTTGGCTTGGGAATGCCCAAGATCTTATAAATCAAGGTATAACTACTCTTAGCGAAGCAGTTTGTACTAGAGATGATATTATGGTTTATTTAATGAAATGTGGTCTTGAGCCTAACTCTGCTTTTAAGATTATGGAAGTTGTGCGTAAAGGGAAAGCTACGAAAGACCCTGAGAAATGGAAGGAATACGAAGCATTAATGCGAGAACATAATGTTCCGGAATGGTATATGGAGTCTTGCAAAAAGATTAAGTATATGTTCCCGAAAGCTCATGCTGCGGCGTATGTTACTATGGCGTTTAGAATTGCTTGGTTTAAGGTTCATATTCCGAAAGCTTACTATGCTGCATATTTTTCAATAAGGGCAAAGCAATTTGACTATGATGTAATGTGTTTTGGTAAAGAAAAAGTAAAATGTAAGATGAAAGAAATTGAGCAACAAGGAAATCAAGCTCAAAACAAGGATAAGGAGATGTATCCGGTATTAGAACTTGTTTTGGAAATGTATGAGAGAAAGATTAAGTTTTTAGACGTTGATTTATATAAATCTCATAGTACGAAGTTTTTGGTTGAAGAAGATGGAATAAGACCTCCACTTAACAGTATTCCGGGGCTTGGAGAAGTTGCGGCGGACGGCGTTTATAAAACTGTTCACGAAGATACGTTTGATTGTATAGATGAACTTCAAGTAAAATCTCATGCAGGTAAAGTTGTGATTGAGTTACTTAGAAATTTTGGCTGTTTAAAGGGAATGCCGCAAAGCAATCAGATGTCTTTATTTGAGATGTAAGATAAAAATAACTTTACATAATTCTTGACATTAAACACCGTTTATGGTAAACTGTATAACGGTGTTTATATTTTTAAAGTTACTATTCAGACTTAACTTTATAAATCCCACTAAAAATGTCCCGGTTGGCT
>CAYZJZ010000095.1:0-4691 GCA_964478905.1 uncultured Eubacteriales bacterium | reverse complement strand
GCGGAGAGAACAGGATTTGAACCTGCGGAGGCTATTCACCTCGCACGCTTTCCAATTAAGTTATCTATATTTTACTAGGAATTAAAAAAAAGGCTAAAAGCCTCTTTATATAACAATTACATATCTTTTTTTTATTATATAGAATTATCTAATCTCCTTAATTTTTAAATAACTCATTAGCAAAATATTAGCAATATCATTTTACTTCTTATTAGTCATATTAAGTATATAATCTGTAGAAGTACTATAGAATTTTGCAAGTTCTATAATTATCCAAACTGGCACTTCTCTTTCTCCTCTTTCATATTTAGAATATAACGAAACATCACATTTTAATATATCTGCAATTTGTTGTTGAGTATAATCATTATCTTCTCTTAAATCTCTAATTCTTTTGAATAGCATTTATATCACCAATAATTACATTACAAAATATAAATGCACTAATTGACAAAAATGGACAAATAGTCCATAATAATTTGTATACCTACCTTTTGTTACTTAATTCTAATAAATAATCTGTAGAAGTATTATAAAATTTTGCAAGCTTTATAATAACCCATACAGGAATTTCTCTTTCTCCTCTTTCATATTTAGAATAAAGAGAGGTATCACAATTTAATATTTTAGCAATTTCTTTTTGTGTATAATCATTATCTTCTCTTAGGTTTCTAATTCTATCAAATTTCATTCTTTTCACCACAAGAATAGATTACCAAACAATAAATGATTATATTCTCAAAAAGGACAAATAGTCCACTTAGGAGGTGATACATATGAAAAAATGTACTGTTTTATTAAGTGAAGAAATTTATAAATTTTATTCTTTAATATCAGAAATGGCAAAACTACCTATAGAAAGAGTGCTATCAGATTCGTTGTTTAATTATGCAGGGGAATTAAGTTTAAAAGAAATTCACAAACATTCAAAATAGTGAAAAATAAAATGGATTGGCTGGCAACGAATGTTGGGTCAATCCATTTTTACTAATATAATTCTTTTACTATTGATTTTACTTTTCCAACAATAACAATATCGTTAGAATTTACTTCTTCAGTCTTATAATTTTGAAAATTCAATGGCTGTAATATAACTTTACCACCTTTTAAGTAGCTTCCTTTTACAAACAAACAAGTTCTAACGATAAATGTATCAGAACCTTTTTTTTGCAAGCATAGAATTTCTCCACTTTCATAATCAGTACTTAATTCTAAAGTTATACTACTACCGGCAGGAATTAACGGTGCCATAGATTCATCTTTTATAGGTATTCCTATTAAAGTAGGTAACTGTAAAACTACTGTTTCCGGGTTTTTGCCTTCAACTCTGCTTATAATTTTGTCATTCTCTTTACTAATCTTTTCTTTACCTGAAAATTCATTGATTTTTATTAAAAAATCACTTAATGGACATTCTTTCAAATAATTTTCCATTTTTTCAAATTCTTCCGTTGAAAATTCGTTGTTATAAATATTAGTTACCGTATAAAATACGGATGTACGAGCCATATTAAGAAAATTTAATATTTCTTCAGGGCATTTGTCTAAAAATGCTTCTAAATTTAATATATTTACATCTACATCTAGTACTTTAGCTAAAACTTCATTTTTCTTTTCTGTAGGAACGATATTTTCTTCACCTTTAAGAAGTTTACTTATATATGATTCTGCAATAGGTTCACCATATTTTGCACATAATTTTGACACAGATTTATTTGAAAGCTTTTTCTTTTCTATGAGTTGTTTTAATAATTGACTATATGGCATATATTTTCACCTCAAAATAAGAATACAACAAATTCAATCAAAAATCAAGTTTCTTTATTTTTCAAGATAATTTAAAAAACATTAAATTTGTATTGACTTTTTAATACACAAGATTATATAATTGATTTAAGAAATTTTCAATAAAATTTATTTTTGAGGGAATTTAAAGACAGCTTAGTAGGGCTTTTGTTTGCTCGGCTCAGGCTATAGAAACCGCATTGAGAGAGGCTCGTTGTCAATGGGGAAGCGTCAAAATATGAAGTGTTAACGGAATATTTTGAAGGGCACCATTGACAATGAGTAGCTCAATGTGGTAGCCTTTTCGGCAATAGCCGAGAAAAAAAGCCCGGAAATTTTGTAGAAAGGAGGTTTTATATTTCCCCACTCCTTACTAATAGTGGGGGTCACAACACCATTAACTAATTATTATAAAGGAGGCTTTTATATGCAAATACCAATGATTGATTCATTATTTGTCAATATCGATATTGATAATTATGAAAATGAGTTAAAAGAATTATTATTAGAATTAGAAAAAAAGAAAACCGAAGCGAAATTAGCTGGAACTAATAACACTTCGGCAAAAGTAACTATCCAAATCGGAAGTTATACTTTTGAAGTTTTACCTAATGGCTCATTAGGTCATGCCTATATTTTACACAATAATGAGTATGAAATCAAGTTTTCTCAATTCCGTTCTTTAAAAAAAGAATATTTTCCTATTTCTATTAGAATAAAATCTGAATATTTATGGGCAGTAGGATATGAGGACGCATGGAATACATTAAAAAAATTTGTTGAAAAATATATAGGTCATATATCTGAGCAACAAGTTTCTCGAGTAGATTTGTGCTGTCATACTGATAATTTAATATTAACTAATAATGACGATTTATCATTTAAAGGAAGTTTTTATTCTCATGAAGTAAGGACATATCGAAGAAAAGTTTCGGGAATGAATTTTGGTTCAAGAAATACTGGAAAAATATATTGTAGGATATACAATAAAACGCTTGAAGTTATTCAAAAGCATCATAAAACATGGTTTTTTACAATTTGGAAAAATTCCGGACTAGAATGTAATGATGTTTGGAATGTAGAGTTTGAAATAAAAAGAGATTTTTTAAGAGAAAAGGGAATAAATTCTGTTGAAGATTTGTACCTTTCTTTAAAAACTATTTGGGAATATTGTACCTGTAAATGGCTTGTAAAAACTAATTTGGATAGGACACGCATTGAAAGAAGTTCAACAAACGAAAAATGGGAAATTATTCAACACGCATTTGATAAATGTCAAAACAAATCATTTATTTCTGTATCAGAGCAAAAAGAAATTGAGGCAAGTTCACTTGTTCCCGGAATTATGGGATATTTAACTTCATATGGTGCGAAAATAGGAGTAAAGAATTATCACAATGTAATGCAATTATTTTCTAAAAGAGGAAATGAATACTTGCATAATAAAGATACATCATTCGATAAAGAGGTAATTGAAAAAAGAAAATTATTTATACAAGAAAGTGAGGTGATAGTTAATGAATAAATTAACTTTAAGTCCTAAAGAAACTTCTAAACAATTAGGTATAGGGTTAAATAAGGTTTATGAATTGATTCATAGTCATACTATACCTAGTATCAGAGTCGGGCGTAAATTACTTATTCCAGTTGGAAGTTTAGAAAACTGGTTGATTAGTTCGGCAGGTGATATAGTATGAGAGGAAGTATAGTAAAAAGAGGCAATACCTATTCTATCATTTATTACATACTAGAAAATGGAGTAAAAAAGCAAAAATGGATAGGAGGATTTAAAACTAAAAAAGAAGCCGAAGATAGATTAAACGAAATTTTATCACAATTAAGAAATAATTCTTATATTTCGCCTTCAAAAATAACTTTAAGTGAATATTTATTTATGTGGTTAGAAGAATATGCAAGACCTAATATAGCAATTACAACTTATTCAGGGTATTCAGTGAATATAAATAAACACATAGTTCCATACATTGGAAATATTTCATTACAAGAATTACAACCAGTTCAAATTCAAAAGCTTTATAATTTTCTTGCTAAAGAAGGAAATTCTACAAAAAAATGTGGCTTATCTTCTCGTTCTATTCAATATATTCATATGGTATTAAAACAAGCATTAAAAAAAGCCTATGAAATTCAACTAATTCCAAAAAATGTTGCTGATATGGTAAAAATACCAAAGCAGAAAAAATACATTCCTAATTTCCTTTATGAAGAAGAAATTCCAATTTTATTAGAAATATTTAAAAATTCTAATATCTATATTCCTGTTTTACTAGCAGTTGGTATAGGACTAAGGCGTGGCGAAACATTAGCTCTAAAATGGTCTAATGTAGATTTGGAAAATAAAGTGATTTTTATTACAGAAAATTTAATACCTACAAAACACGGTGTTCAATTTTCAACACCAAAAACAGAAGCAAGTCAAAGAGAAATAGTCGTTCCCCAAACAATTATAAACGAATTGATTCAACAAAAAGAGAAGCAAATTGCTAATAAAAAATTACTAGGAAATGAATATATTGATAACGATTTAGTTTGTTGCTATGACAATGGTAAAAATTTTAGCCCTGGTGCAGTTTCTCATTTATTCGCTGATACATTAAAAGCAAATAATTTTAGGCATATTCGTTTCCATGATTTAAGACATACTAATGCTACCCTTATGCTAAACGCAGATATTTCTCCTAAGGTAGCTTCTGCAAGATTAGGACACTCTAAAGTAAATACTACCTTAGATATTTATTCTCATGTAGTAAAAAAGAAACAAGAAGAAAGTGCAGAAAAACTTGATAAATTTTTTAAACATTAGCAAAATATTAGCAAAAACACTAAAAAATAAGAGGCTGTCCTAAAATAGTGACGCCTTAACAAAAAATCCAGCTCGAAAGAGT
>CAYZJZ010000094.1:0-4702 GCA_964478905.1 uncultured Eubacteriales bacterium | reverse complement strand
TTCGTGTAAAAAAATTTATAAACCACTTGCATATATAAAATTTAAATATTATACTAAGTATGTGTTACGCTAGGTGGGGGATTAGCGGTCTCTTGTACCTGAAATCCGCTATAGCAGGACCGAATGCTTGTTTGAGGCTTTTATTTTGAGTTTAGATTACTGTATTTTTCATGTTGACAGTTTAAGTCTTATTCGATAGGAAACCATGAACCCCGTCAGGACCGGAAGGAAGCAGCGGTAAGTGTCATTTCTTATGTGCTATAAGGTAGCTTAAGCCGAGTGGAATTACCGTCTTTTCTCACTCATTTTAACTGTCGAGAATGAGTTGCGTAGCCATTAATTTTTGAACAATTTAAGGGGCTGATTATCATAAAACTGCGTAAATTGAATTCCAATTTAAAGTTTTGGTTGTTCTTTTCATTATCTGTTCCTACGATTATAATAATAGTATTAGGTGGTTTGTTAATAAATAATATTACTTTACTTAGTCCCGTTTCGTCATATTTACTGTATGCCGGAATTGTTTTAGCAGGTTTCATAGATATAGCGGTTACTTATTCATTATTTGCGAGAATTCAAGACAGATTAAGACAATCTTATATAAAAATAAGCGACTGGACGAATAAGATAAAGTCCGGTGATTTGACGACAAGACTTACTTTTTCTAAAGATAGTGATTTATATTATATTGCTGAATCTTTTAATGCAATGAGAGATGCTATGCAAGAGCTAATTATTGAAAATGAAAATAAGATTCAAGAGTTAAACGATAAAAATGAGTTACTATTAAATACGAATAAAGAGTTATGTGCGTCTTTGGTTAATGCCATTGAGGCTAAGGATAAATATACATTGGGACATTCTGAGAGAGTGGCTGATTATTCTGTTCAAATTGCGAAAAGACTTAATATGTCTGAATCGGAAATTGAAGATATAAGAGTGGCTGGAATGTTACATGATATTGGTAAGATTGGTGTGCCTGATGATATTTTGAAGAAACCGGCTAAACTTACTAATTCTGAATATGAAGAAGTTAAAAAGCATCCGGCGATAGGTAGTTGGATTCTTAATACTTTGGATTTACCTGATAGTACGATGGATGCTATAAATTATCACCATGAGAGGTTTGATGGTAAGGGGTATCCTCTTGGATTAAAGGGTAGAGAATTATCGCTAGCGACTCAAATTGTGTCCTTGTCTGATGCGTATGATGCTATGACTTCTGATAGACCGTATAGGAAAGCTATGACACATAATGAGGCTGTTGCTGAGTTGAAAAAATGCTCGAGTACGCAATTTAATCCTGAGTTGGTTGCGTTAATTGAAAAGAATGGTTTTTCTGCTACAAGCTATGATAGTGTAGTTTCTGCGGAGGCTATTAATTAGGTTAATGTTAGAGAGGCTGTAAAAAACTCGTTTATCATTAGTATAAAGTATAATGCTTTATAAATTTTGTGAGTTTTTTACAGTTTCTTTTTTGGAATGGGGGATAAATATGTCGCAATATATAGCGCTTTACAGGAAGTTTAGACCTACTACTTTTGATGATGTTGTTGGTCAAGAACAGGTTATTAAGGTGTTAAAACATCAAATTCAAAATAATCAAATAGGGCACGCTTATCTTTTTTGTGGAAGTCGTGGAACGGGTAAGACTTCTACTGCTAAGATTTTTTCGCGTGCGATTAATTGTCAAAACCCTAAAGATGGTGAACCGTGCAATGAGTGTGATGTTTGTAAGGGAATTTTGTCGTCTTCGATAACTGATGTAATGGAAATAGATGCTGCTTCTAATAACAGTGTTGATAACATAAGAACAATTCGTGAGAATGTTATTTATGCGCCGACTTTGGCTAAGTATAAGGTTTATATAATTGATGAAGTTCATATGTTATCTACAAGTGCTTTTAATGCTTTGTTAAAGACTCTTGAAGAACCTCCGGAAAATGTTATTTTTATTTTGGCGACTACTGAACCCCATAAAATACCGATTACGATATTGTCACGTTGTCAGAGGTTTGAATTTAAGCGAATTACGAAGGAAGATATTGCGAAAAGGTTAAAGACTGTATGTGAGAAAAATGAAGTTAAGGCGACGGATGAAGCGTTGATGGTTATTGCACAAGCTGCAGATGGTGCTTTAAGAGATGGCCTTAGTTTGCTTGATCAGATTATTTCGTCCGGAGTAAGCGATATTACTGAAGATATTGCACGTGAGCTTCTTGGCATTACTAAGTCGTCTGTTACATTTACAATATTGAATTGTATTGTGAATAAGGATATTTCGACAGCAATTTCTACTGTTTCAGAGGTTGTTAATTCCGGAAAAGACATAAAATACTTTGTGTGGGAAATAATATCTTTGGCGAGAGATGTTTTAGTTTATCAGGCGACTCATGATACGACTTTGATAAATAATTATTCTTCATTGGAACAAATTGAGGCTCTTGTTTCTACTCCAAAGGAAAAACTTGCTGAGATAATTACTTATTTTTCTGAGTTGGAAAATAGCATAAAGAGTACTTCTTTCCCGAATGTTGTTTTGGAGTCTGCGTTGATTTCGTTTATTTCAAATGACGGAATTTGTAAAACACAAACTGTACAAGTTGTGGCTCAACCGAAGACTAATGTTGCTACAACTAATGTAGCTGTTTCTAAAGAAGTTACTTCGTCTCAAGCTTCGGTGAATGTTGAAAAAGCGCCTGCGGTTAGTTTTTCTCAAAGTGGCGAATGGAAGGATGTTATAAAGCATTTGAGAGATTCTGGGAAGATGTCGTTATATGCGACCTTGGTTTCTACGACTGCGAATGTTTCGGATAGTGCTGTAACTATTAATTTTTCACAAGCTTTTGGAAAGACTGTTGTTGAGAAGTCTGAAAATATGGCTACATTAAAAGATGCAATAAGCTCTGTTATGGGAAAGGAATTGCCTGTTAAATGTATAGTAAATGGTGTAAATAGTGTGCCTGATAGTGATGTTACTGAAAATACCTTGCTAAAATCGGGAATAGATGTTAATATTGTATAGTAAATTTTGAATTTTTAAGGAGGAAATAATATGAGAGGCGGATTTGGTGGATTTCCTGGAGGAAATATGAATAATTTATTGAAACAAGCTCAAAAGTTACAAGCTGATATGCAAAAGACTCAAGCTGAACTTGAGACTAAAGTTTTAGAGGGAAGTTCCGGTGGTGGAGCTGTTGTGGTTACTGTTACAGGAAAAAAAGAAGTTACCGGAATTAAGATTAATCCGGATGTTTTGGATGATGCTGAGATGCTTCAAGATTTAGTATTGACAGCAGTAAATGATGCATTACATAAGGTTGATGATTTGACTTCTGCTGAGATGCAAAAGTTTAATATACCTAATTTACCGTTTTAATTGGAGGAAGTTATGGACGCTTATTCAGCACCAATTGCTAATTTAATAGAAGAATTTGAGAAGCTTCCCGGCATAGGTCATAAGACTGCATGCCGGTTGGCTTTTCATATTTTAAATCAACCGGTGGAAAGAGCTAAAGAGTTTTCTAATGCGATATTAGAGGCTAAGGCTAAAATCCATTTTTGTAGTGTATGCGGGAATTTGACTGATTCTGAACTTTGTCCGGTTTGTAAAAATGAGAAAAGAGATAAAAATGTTATTTGTGTTGTGTCTGATGTTAAGGATCTAATTGCTATGGAAAAGACTCATGAGTTTAAAGGCGCGTACCATGTTTTACATGGAGCTATTTCTCCTATAAATGGAATTGGCCCTGATGATATAAGAATTAAAGAGCTTATTTCAAGGCTTAATTCTGATGTTAATGAGGTAATTTTGGCTACTAATTTAAATGTTGAGGGAGAAGCGACTGCAATGTATATTTCGCGACTTATAAAGCCGATGGGAATTAAGGTTACGAGAATTGCTCATGGAATACCTGTTGGAGGCGATTTAGAGTACACAGACGAGGTTACACTTACTATGGCTTTAGAGGGAAGAAGAGAGCTCTAAAAGTATGGAGTTTAGTTGATTTTAGGGCGAAAAAGTGGTACAATATTCATATATGGATAAATTAGTTTGAAAATAGCAAACCATGTGAAAATATGGGACGCAAAGCTAACGAGACTAAGGTAATTTAGTTTACTATGTCAGTCGGGTTGCCAAAACACAAACGATATAAAAAACTTAATTGGCAACTTGCTAATTAAGTTTTTTCTTTGTAATTTTGTTTACATATTAACCAACACAGTATTTATGGTGCTTAACACCAATGTTTTAATAAAATTAATATAAATAAAGCTTTATAACGAAAAGAATTGTAGAAAGCTATTTTTACGACAAAAAGGAGTTTTTTATGGTGGGCATTATTCCAAGGAAGGTAAAAAGAATAACTGCAAGTTTTTTAGCCGTTTGCGTATTTGCGATGGCTGTTTTGCCGTACGGAAATATTGCTTTTGCGAATGATTTTGTTGATGAAGTACCGAGTATAGATAAGAAGACAGATGAGAATAATTCAGAAACTAATGAAAAATTAATAGTTGCGACAAAAGAGGGAAGTGTAACGGTAGAAGAAAGTAATGAAGAGAAAGAAAAAGTAAACAATGAAGAAACGAATAAAGAACCGGAAGAAAAAGTAAACAATGAAGAAACGAATAAAGAACCGGAAGAACAAGTAAGTAATGAAGAAACAAATAAAGAATCGGAAGAAAAAGTAAACAATGAAGA
>CAYZJZ010000093.1:0-4797 GCA_964478905.1 uncultured Eubacteriales bacterium | reverse complement strand
TTCTCGGTTCAACTCTTTTTACATCGCTCATAAAAAAACCTCCTTCGTAAAAAATACATATACTATTTATATCACATTTAGCAATATTCGTCAATTCGTGAACAATTAAACCAAAAAGCTTGTTACCTTTCAGTCTCATTTTTGACAAAAGATAATCCCAATAGTAGCAAAAGTTCTCTTGATATTACCTAAACATTGTGATATTTTTATATTATTAATTTTATACGGAGGAAAAAATTATGAAAATAACTACTGATTACGATAAGAAAAAGCTTGAAAAATTTCTTCAAAGCCATCCAAAATCCCATTTTATGCAATCATTTGAATGGCCTGAAGTAAAAGATAATTGGAAACACGAATTTGTAGTAGCCTACGACGATAAAGATAATATAATCGGCGCTATGATGGTTCTGATAAGAAAAGTTCCCGGCTTACCATATACCCTTATGTATTCTCCACGTGGCCCAGTTTGTGATATATATAACTTAGAAGTAATGGAAGGATTAATAAATAAAGTAAAAGAACTCGCAAAAAAATACAAAGCATATACCCTAAAACTTGATACAGACGTTTTGGCTAACGATGAAAAGTTTGCCGAAATTGTAAAAAAATGCGGTTTTAGATTACCTAAACAAAATAAAAACTTTGAAGGAATTCAACCACGTTTTGTATTTAGAATTAACAACTTAAAAGGGAAATCTGAAGATGAAGTCTTGGCTGCTTTTGAGCAAAAAACAAGATACAACATACGTCTTGCTACAAAAAAAGGTGTAACAATTAAAATCGGAACAAGAGATGACTTAAAAGAGTTTCATAAAATTATGTTGGAAACAGGTGTTAGAGATAACTTTGTCATTCGTTCGCTAGAATACTTTGAAAAAATGTACGATAAACTTGGACCTAACCATTTACGTCTTTATATGGCCTACTTAGAAGATGGAACTCCTATTGCCGGTACAATTGCGATTTTATACGGTGATAAATGCTGGTATTTATACGGTGCAAGCAGTAACGCACATAGAAATGTTATGCCAAACTACCTTCTACAATGGTCTATGATAAAATGGGCAATCGAAAATAAATGTAATGTATACGACTTTAGAGGAGTTTCCGGAAACTTAGATGAAAACAGTCCTTTGTATGGATTATATAGATTTAAAAAAGGATTTAACGGAGATTTTACTGAATTTATCGGAGAATTAGACTTAGTTTTTAAACCTTGTACACGTTTTATTTTAGAAAAAGGCGGAGCTATTTATAAAAAACTTCGCAGAATTATATTTGTCAAAAAGAATAGTTAATTTACGGAAGGATTGACTTTAATGAAAAAATTAGTTATAGAAAAAGCACAATTAACAGACAACCTTAATAAATTAAAATCAATAACGAATTCGCCTATTATTGCAACATTAAAAAATAACGGTTATGGCTTAGGACTTGACGAATTTCCAAAACTCCTTATGGAAAACGGAATAGACTTTTTCGCAGTTTCCACAATCGAAGAAGCTGTTACATTAAGAAATAACGGAATTGATGCAAAAATAATGTTGCTCCATTCCACCGCTATATATAGGGAACTTTTAATCTTGTTAAATAATGATATTCTACCTACAATTGGCTCTTTTGAGGCTCTTGATGTACTGGACAAAATTTCTAAAGAAAGTGAAACACCTTTATATTGCCAATTAAAAATCGACACAGGTTTTGGACGTTTTGGTTTCTTGCCTGATGATATGCTAAAACTTGCCGATGTTTTAAAATCAAAACCCAATATAGGAATTGTCGGAATATTTTCTCATTTTTCATCTTCTTTTAACGAAAAAACAGATTACACCGACAAGCAATTTAACATTTTTAATAAATGTGTCTCTATCTTAACAGACGAAGGGATAGACGTAGGATTTAGACATATCGCAAATTCTTCCGCTTTTTTAACAAAGCCGTATACTCAACTAGATGTTTCACGTATCGGATCAGCATTGCTTGGAAGAATTTTAGTTCCTAATTCTTTAGAACTAAATAAAATCGGCTATATGATTTCTGAAATTGAAGATATGAAAAAATTACCGATTAATCATTTTATAGGTTATTCAAACACCTATAAAACTAGTCGTGAAACTACCATAGGAATAGTGCCTGTTGGCTATTTAGACGGACTTGAACTAAAAAAAGGACAAGACTGCTTTGGGCTTTTAGATACATTACGTGAAATATACGGCAAAATAAAAAACTTCAACAAAAAAATATATGTTGAAGTTAATGATAAAAAAGTACCTATTTTAGGTAAAATAGGTACAAACAATATAGTTATAGATTTAACTGATATAGGCGCAAAAATCGGCGACATTGTAAAAATAGACGTAAATCCAATGATGGTAAGACCGGATATTGAAAGGTACTTTAACTAATTCATTCCGCCGTTTATTCCAATAGTTTGACCGGTAATGTAATTTGCTTTATCTGATGATAAAAATAAAACCATATTCGCTATATCTTTAGGAGTACCGATTTTTCCACTCGGTACTTCTTGTTTTAATTCTTCTAAATCAAAACAAGAATTCATTTCTGTATCTATAATTCCAGGTGCAATACAATTTACTTGTATATTAGATAACGCCATTTCTTTAGCTAAAGCTTTAGTAAAACCTATTACTCCGGCTTTTGCCGTAGAATAGTGTACTTCACACGATGCACCTACTTCCCCCCAAATCGAAGAAATATTAATTATCTTACCACTTTTTTCGTGTATCATTGCATCAATTACGCATTTAGTCGTATTATATACTCCTTTTAAATTAACCCTTATCATCTCGTCCCAGTCTTCCTCGGTAATATCTGCAAAAGGTTTAATTTGAGAAATTCCGGCATTATTTACTAAAACATCAATTCTACCGAACTTATTTAAACAAAAGTCAGTCATAATTTTTACTTCCGCCATATTTCCAACATCAGCTCGAATTAAATATAAATTATCTCCTAGTTTTTCTTTTAACTCTAAAGCTTTTTCATATGACTTTTTATAATTTAGTATAACAACATCTCCATTTTTTATAAATTCCTCACATATAGCTTTTCCTATACCACGTGTTCCGCCGGTTACAATTACTATTCTACTCATAATTACTCCCCCAACTTATTCTTTAAAAATAATAATAGTGTATCTTGTAATATTTTCAGAAATATTGTATCATATTTTTGAATGGAGGTATACAAATGAAAAGTTATTACAATAAAGTTTTTTCAACAAATTCACCATTATTTTTTATTTTTCTAATTGCAGTCTTGTTTTGGGGATTTACGTTACGATACGCTGTACCGATGCCGAATACCCTGCCGTATTCTCACATCGTCGCGCTTAGCAAATTCGGTTTAACTACGAAATTTATAACGTCAGCCTCTACTTTTTTTATTTGGGTTGAATTTGTTTTACATATGTTCACTATTTTAGCTATATTTGCTTTAGGTAAAGTTATCGTTGGAAAAACAGCTGGAATTTGTGCAGCTCTGCTTTTTGCCATTTATCCTTACTTTGTTACCAATATGTATTCGATAAATATATTTTTAATTTTGTCTTTTATTTTGTACTTATTATTTATGTATATGGGTGTCCATAGTATGCTAAGAAGGTGGAATTTCATATCCGGCGTATTTTTTACAATTGCGCTTATAATTGAACCAACCTGCTTACTTTTAGGAATTATACCTTATATCTATTTTATGATAAAACAAAAACATATCGCTGTTTTACAAGCTTTTTTATATTTCTTAGTGGGAATAATTATTATGTTAGGAATTTTTATATTTGTAGCGTATTTTAAGGGAAATTTAAGTACATTACTTCCTCTTGATAATTATTTTTCAACGCTATGGACTAATGCAAAAGCTCTGTTTACTCATCCTATAATTTATCTTACAAATACAATTATTCCGTATTTTAAGACATTTGGTCATCCAATAGTAAATGGTGCTAATTCATACTTACATTATGTAATAATTACATTATCTATATTAGGTGCGTTGTACGCCTTTATCCAAGAAAATGTAAAAATTTTAGCAATAATACTTATAACGATGTTTTTCTTAGCATTCTTTATGACTTTTGAATACTCAATAGTTATGATTATGCTTATACTTCTTGCAGGATTTATGATAGATAAAGTTATTTCTGACGTTTTAACCTAGGAGGAAAATATGTTTCAAAAATTATTCGAAAAAATCGACGAATTTATAGATAAATTTAATGAAGTAACCAACTTAGAAAAAATAGCTGTTGACGTACTTGACTTAATAAAAGAAACTTTTGAAGATAATATTTCTGAAGATAAAGAGGTTTGTGAAAAAACATTCGATGAAATAATGCAAAAAGAAGGTTTTTGGAAAAGCATCGGTGCAAAAATGAAAAAAGCGATAAAATCCAAAGAAGAATTACTTAAATATCTTCTATATATTTCTGCTGTAATGAATGAATTCCAAAGGAGATATATTTCTCGCGAAATGGAAAATAAAAAAGATAAAGAGCTAAATAAAATCATTGAAAAATATTCAAAAATTATCAAAGAAATATCCGAAAATAAAAATTTATCCAAAGACCAAATTAGTGAAGAAGTACGAATTTGTCGAGAAAAAATGCAAAGAGAAATAAGAAACTTAGATAAAGATTTCAGCATAGAACGTTAAATATGGCTGCAAAAAATTTACAATAGTATAAAGCAGTGTACTTTACCAAGTTCAATAAAAATTGCTTTTGAGTACGTAGGAAAGTTTGTGTAAACTTCACAAACCCTTCCTATGAAAAGA
>CAYZJZ010000092.1:0-4803 GCA_964478905.1 uncultured Eubacteriales bacterium | reverse complement strand
TATCATTGGAATTAATAATCTCATCAAGCATAATCTGATTAGTCTTGCTCATCTCAACAAACTCAACAGCATATGTCTCATCATTCTCTTTTCTGCCGATTTTTGCTCTAGTCTTAAACACAAACTCAGAAAGACCACTTAACAAGTCAATCCTAATAAAAATCTCATCTCCAATATCCAAAACAACATTTCTCGAAATAAACTTAGTACCACCGGCAGAAATATTCACAGGATAAACCTCAGTCCACTTCTCAGCCCCTTTAGATATGTACAACTTACAAATAACCTTCTCAGTACGTCCAAAAACCCTACGAGTCTTATTATTTTTATAATCCTCCATCAAACACACTCCTATTCTTCACTAACATTTACATCCTCAGTTACTTTATATGTATTCTTAAGTTTAGCAGAAATCTGTCTATACATAGCATCAGCAATACCAATTCCATTTCCCTTTGAAGCTGCCTTACTAATTTCCTCATCAAACATCTCTTGGTAAGTATCGGTAGCAAAAGAACTAGACAAAAGACCACTTTCAGGAACAGTCTTCCTCATCTCTTGCATCATCATATTAATAAACAACGACTCAAAATCTTGACAAGTCTCCTTAAGCTTAGCATCATCCTTATTGGTATAAGCACTCTCCATCTTCACACTAAGCTTAGACGTATTATCCTGAGTCGGTATATACGGAGTAATATTACCAATTTCCATACGTCCACCCTCCTAAACTATCTCTTTAAATTATTTGCTTGTTGTAACATTTCATCAGCCGCAGTAACAGTCTTAGAATTAATCTCATAAGCCCTTTGAGCCACAATCAAATTAACCATTTCCTCAACAAGCTCAACATTAGCACCTTCTAACTGGTTTTGCATAACAGTACTTCTCGTCTCATTCTCATCAAACGCATTCTCCCAAGTAGGCTCTCCCGAATTAGCAGTCGGACTATAATTATTAGAACCAATACTAAGAAGTCCGTCAGGATTCTTAAAAGAAACAACACCAATCTCAATTCCGGTATCCCCAAGAACACCTTCATCATCCTTCATAAAAATTTTGCCATCTGTTTGGACAATAAAATCATTAAGATCATCAACATCCAAAACAATAGACTCGCCCTCAGCATCCAAAACAGGAAAACCTTGAGAATTAACAAGCATCTGCCCATCCTCAGTCGGAGAAAAAGAAAAATTACCATCTCTAGTATAAACAACTTCCCCTTGACCATTTTGTAAAGCAAAAAATCCCGAACCCGAAATAGCAAAATCAGTCGCTTTCTCGGTCATAGTATATGTACCATCTGTAAAATCCTTCAACGTAGCAGCAGGTCTAGCACCAAGTCCAACCTGTAAATCAATCGGAGCATCCTTCTCTTTCAAATTATACGCTCTACTCCTGTTATCATAAACCAAATCTTTAAACTCAACTCTAGATTTCTTATAAGCCGTAGTATTAACATTAGACAAATTATTCGCAATAACATCAACATTAGTCTGTTGCCCGGTCATACCGGTAGCAGCCGTCCATAACGCCCTCATCATAATTAAACATCCTCCCTTTTACAACTTCCTAAAACTAAACCTTACCCACATCACTAACAGCCTTACCAAGCATCTCATCTTGAGACTGTAAAACCTTTTGATTCGCCTCATAAGCACGAGAAATCGCAATCATATTAACCATCTCATTTACAGTATTAACATTCGACATCTCCAAATATCCCTGTTGCACTTCTCCGCTAAACTCCTTAACAATAGAGTCATCCGACGCCTCAAGCATATTATTTCCGTTCTTGCTAAGAGTCTCCGGATTATCAAAAGAAGTAATAAGCAAATTACCAATCACATTCCCATTATTATTACTAATTTGACCAGTAACAGAAATTCCAAACTCATTTTCATTTATATTAATATACCCATTCGTACCAAGAACCTTATAGCCTTCCGACGTCACAAGGTAATTATCCTTATCAATTATAAAAGCTCCGTCTCTCGTATATAGCTTATCTCCATTATTATCCTCAACCGTAAAAAACGCATTATCATCATTACTAATCGCCAAATCAGTAGTACTACCAGTATTCTGTAAACTTCCTTGTGAAAACTTAGTATATGTATTCACAACATCCGGAGTATAATTCGCAACATCAATCCTACTACCGGAAACCATAACATCACTTAACGCCTTTTTAAAAGTACCACAAACAGCACCATCAGATTTAAAACCCGTAGTGCTGGCATTCGCTAAATTATTAGAAACAATATCAAGTCTCTTAGTCTCTCTCGTCATTCCAAGTCCCGAAGTGTAAATACCTCTAATCATAAGCTATACACATCCTTCTCTTTTGTTTATCGGTTATATATAAAAAAACTTTAGTAATTTTAAAACTCCAACTTTCTCTCCGGCGGAGTAAGTTTTGTCAAAACATCCAAATTATCCAAAATCTTACCCGTACCAAACGCAACACACGACACAGCATCATCAGCAATATAAACATCAATACCCGTTTTACTGGAAATCAACTTATCAAGTCCATCAATAAGACAACCACCACCAGTCATCAAAATCCCCTTATCACTAATATCCGCAGACAACTCCGGAGGCGTATTCTCCAAAACACCATGAACAGCATCAACAATCATAGTCGCAGGCTCTTCCAAAGCCTCCAACATCTCAGACGAACTAACCTCAACAGTAATAGGAAGACCGGAAAGCAAATTTCTTCCCCTAACCTCCATAGAATTATCCTGAACCTTAGGGAAAACACAACCAATATTAATCTTCATTTCCTCAGCCGTTCTCTCCCCAATCATAACATTATACTTCTTCCTCATAAACCTAATAATAGCCTCATCAAACTTATCTCCAGCAACCTTAAGAGAAGTACTTATAACATTACCACCCAAAGCAATAACCGCAATATCCGTCGTACCGCCACCAATATCAACAACCATAGTACCACAAGCCTTAGCAATATCAATACCCGCACCAATCGCCGCAGCAATAGGCTCCTCAATTAATTGAACCTTCCTAGCCCCAGCCTGCATAGCCGCATCAATAACAGCCTTTTTCTCAACCTCAGTAACCTCAGATGGCACACAAATAACAAGTCTAGGTCTAAAAATTCTCGTACCGCATACCTTATTAATAAAATATCTAAGCATTCTCTCAGTAACACCATAATCAGAAATAACACCATCTCTAAGCGGTCTAATTGCAACAATATTCCCAGGAGTACGGCCTAACATAAGACGTGCTTCCTCTCCAACCGCCATAACCGCATTAGAATTCTTATCAATCGCAACAACAGAAGGTTCACGAAGAACAATTCCCTTCCCTTTAACATAAATAAGTACCGTAGCTGTTCCTAAATCTATACCAATATCTTGTCCAAAACCAAACAATTTACTTCCTCCCATCTCACGATAACCACTAACTAAGCAGATTATATATCAACCATCGTATTAATTCAACATAAAACAAACAAAACCTTTTAAATCTTACTCCTGTTTTAATTATTTTATTCAAAAAGTATATAGAAAAAATTTAAATTTCACGATAATATAATTAAGAAAAAAAATTTAGAGGTATAAAAATGTCAAACACAATCAACGACTTTGAAAACGGTTTAGATAAAACAAAAATAGAAGCTTATACAGGCGACTACTACTGGCATGCAAGAGACATCCAGTTTTTAATTGAAGGTTGCACATGGCGTAAGCTTTATCGTTGTGTCTTAAAAATCGAAAAAAAATGTCAAGCTGACGGCTTAGACACATCAAAAGATATAATAAGAACCAAAACAATAATAAACGACGGATACGACCGCTACCCAGTAGACGACTTCTACCTTTCAAACCTAATTGCATACCAAATATTCTCAGAGTTCACAACCCCAAAACAAAAGCTACCTCCGGAACTAAAAAAGAAAAAACGAGAAAAAGTAACTCACTCATTCGTATTATACTTATTCTCCGCATTAACCGCAATAGCCGTAGTACTCCTACTTACCGCAATCAGCATATTCTACATACCATTAAAACCATTCAGACAAGTACGTGACCTATACATAGGAACAGCTATGACAACATATACCCACCAATGGCTCGCAACATTGTTCTTCTCAGAAGAAACAATAAACGAAGTAATGAACACAGAAGTAGCACCAGACTTTACCCAAAATACAGTAAAACTCGACAAATACGAAAACAAAATAAACGAAATCCAAACCTTCGACATAGAAGGCTCAACATACAAAGGAAAACTAATAAAAATAAGCAATCCAGAGCAAGTATTCGTCGGAGTAAGTAAAAACTTAGGAACAAAAGGCCAATTCTTAGAAGAAATAATAGACAACTACGACGCAGTAGCCGGAATAAACGGAAGCGGATTTGTAGACGAAGGAGGCCATGGAAAAGCCGCATACCCTGTCGGAATTCTAATCTCAGAAGGAAAAACCATATACATACCGGAACAAGATAACTACGACATAGTAGGACTAGACTATGACAACAACCTAATCATCGGAACATTTACCAAACAAGAACTATATAACTTAAAATTAAGAGATGCGGTAGAGCCGTTTTATAAACTAATAGTAAACGGAAACAACAGAATAAAAGAAGGAAACGGCGGATACGGATTACACCCTAGAACAGCAATAGGTCAAACTTTAGACGGAAGTATATTAATGCTCGTAATAGAAGGACGCCAACTACATAGTATCGGAGCAACAATGAAAGAATGTCAAGACATCCTCTCCTCATACGGAGCAGTAAACGCAGCCGCCCTAGACGGAGG
>CAYZJZ010000091.1:0-4830 GCA_964478905.1 uncultured Eubacteriales bacterium | reverse complement strand
TTCAAAAGAGCTATTTTAGTGATTTTTATCTATTTAAGTCTGAATAGTAACAAAAGTTCAGTTTTTTTTCACATATTTACAAGATATTTTCACATATATTTGTTATAATATACAAAGAAATGGAGGAGATATTTATGGACGAAGAAAACAATGAGATTATAAATGATGTTAATACCGAAAATACTGTAAAAGTTAAGAAAAATCGCGAACAGAGTAAAGGCTTTCTTATTTTGTTTTCAATTCTTTGCCTTATAACAATTGGATTTTCCATAGTAGCAATTGCAAATGATGTTGAAAAAGAAGAAAATGAAACAGGAGTTGGAGATATTTATTCAAACATAATAAAAACTATGTCACAAACAGGAAATCAAGACGAAGAATTTTCGATTAAAGACATTGCTGCACTTACGAAAAATTCAATAGTAGAAATAAGTACAGAAACGGTAGTTTGGGGAACAAGACTAGGTCAATATGTATCTGAGGGAGCAGGAAGCGGAATTATTATTTCAAACGATGGTTATATAGTTACGAATAACCATGTAATAGAAGATGCAAGAAAGATAACAGTAACGCTAAACAATGGCGAAAGCTATGAGGCAGAAACAATCGGAACTTATTCTGAAAATGATATAGCGGTAATAAAAATAAATGCAACTGATTTACAACCGGTAGTGCTTGGAGATTCAGATAAATTATGTGTCGGAGATACTGCGGTAGTTGTGGGAAATCCTTTAGGTTCTCTTGGTGGAACTGTAACAAACGGAATTATAAGTGCATTAGACAGAGAAATAGATTTAGGCGATACAACAATGAACTTACTCCAAACTAATGCTGCTGTAAATCCCGGAAATTCTGGTGGCGGATTATTTAACGGTCGTGGAGAATTAGTGGGAATAATAGTTGCTAAGTCAGCTGGAAGTGACATTGAAGGAATTGGTTTTGCAATTCCGATAAACGATGTAAAAGATGATATATCTGAATTAAAAACATATGGCTATAAGAGAGGGAGAGTACAACTGGGAGTTAGCTTAATAGACATATCAGATTCAATGAAAGCAATGATGTATAGATTAGATTCTACCGGCGTATATATTCAAAGTGTAGATTCTAACTCAGATGCCGGAAGAGCAGGAATAAAAGCCGGCGACAGAGTAATTTCGATTGACGATAAGAAAATTGAGTCCGGAAATGATGTTAAAAAAGCTATTCAAGAGAAATATCCGGGGGATAAAATTTCTATAAAAGTTATGAGAAACGGAAGAGAAAAGACGATAAATGTCGAATTAACAGAGTATAAAGGAGAATAGTTGGTTAAGTTTTGGATTGACTGAAAGTAAATATAAGTATAAGATATATGAGGGTATGGTAAGTTTAAATTATCATTCCCTCAGATTTTAAAAAGAGGAGAAATCTATATGAAAAAAATATATCCTTCAATTTTATCAGCAGATTTTTCAAAATTAGGAGACGAAGTATGTTCTTTAGAAAATGCGGGAGCGGATGGAATACATATTGATGTTATGGACGGAAAATTTGTTGACAATATAACGTTTGGAATGCCGGTTATAAAAGACATAAGAAAATGTTCAAACTTATTTTTTGATGTGCATTTAATGATTGAAAATCCTGAGAATTATATTGAAAGATTTATAGAGTCCGGAGCTGATGGAGTAACTTTTCATATTGAAACGACAGATGAGCCTTTTAAATTAATAAATATGATAAAGGAAAAAGGAAAAAAAGCCGGAATTTCGATAAAACCTAAAACAAAGTTGCCTACGGCTGATGTTTTTAAGGATGTGGATATAGTTTTAATTATGTCGGTAGAGCCGGGATTCGGTGGCCAAAAGTACATAGAAGAAGTAAATAAAAAGATAGAGGAGCTTTCTAAACTAAGATATGAGAATGATTTGAGTTTTGAAATTGAAGTAGATGGTGGAATTAATTCGGAGAATATAGAGAAAATATCGAAACTGGGCACAGACATATTTGTTGCCGGAAGTGCTGTATTTAGTGCTAAAGATAGAGAAAAGGCTATAAAAAAACTTAAAGATTTAATTAAATAAATTATGAATTTTTGGAAATTTGTTAATACTAGCATAGGGGGAGGGGCGATAATGTACAAATTTACAGAAAAAGCTGAGAAGGCTATTAAGTCTGCTAAAGAAATTGCAAAGGATTTTAAACATAATTATATAGGAACAGAACATATTTTGTTAGGGCTTATGAAAGAAGAAACAGGAGTTGCTTATAAAGTTTTAATAATTAATGGAATTACTGCGAATATGATAGCTGACAAAATAGAGGAAATGTTTGGCGTTGGAGTAGAAAACGAAGTAAAGATGATAGGATTTACTCCGAGAGCAAAAAGAATTTTAGAGGTAGCTTTTATTGAAGCCAGAGGCCATAAACAAGAATATATAGGTACTGAACATATTTTACTTGCAATAATGCGTGAACCGGACTGTATTGCGGTAAGATTACTGGTTGAAATGGGTGTAGATATGCAACGCCTATATAATGAGGTTGTGAAGAGAGTTAGTGATGATAGTAAGGAAGGTTTTGAGGCGGTAAAGCGAAATACAAGGAGTAATTTAACTCCTACATTAAATCAGTTCGGAAGAGATCTTACAGAACTTGTTGAGCAAGGAAAAGTCGATCCGGTAATTGGAAGAATTGAAGAAATTGACAGAGTTATACAGATTTTAAGTAGGCGTACTAAAAATAATCCCTGCTTGATTGGAGAACCGGGAGTAGGTAAGACAGCCATTGCGGAAGGGCTTGCACATAAAATTGTTGATGGGGATATTCCGGAGATTTTAAAAGATAAAAGAGTTGTAACTCTTGATTTGTCATCTGTTGTGGCTGGTGCTAAGTATAGAGGTGAATTTGAGGAAAGAATTAAAAAAGCCCTTAGTGAAGTTACAAAGGCGGGAAATGTAATTTTATTTATTGACGAATTGCATACGATAGTTGGCGCGGGTGCGGCAGAAGGAGCTATTGATGCTGCGAATATCCTAAAGCCTTTGCTGGCAAGAGGAGAAATTCAACTAATCGGAGCTACAACGCTTGATGAATATAAAAAGCATATTGAAAAGGATTCAGCTCTTGAGAGAAGATTTCAACCGATTATAGTTGAAGAACCGAGTGTCGATGATGCGATAAGTATTTTATTTGGATTAAAGGATATGTATGAAGCACACCATAACGTAAAGATTACTGATAATGCGGTAAGAGCTGCTGTAAAGCTTTCGAAAAGGTATATAAACGATAGAGCTTTACCGGATAAAGCGATAGATTTAATGGATGAAGCTGCGTCTAAATTGCGTTTACTTAGTTTTACCGAGCCTGAGAATATAAAAGTCATAGAAGAAAAAGTAAAGAAACTTTATGAAGAAAAGAATTCTGCGATAATTAATCAAGATTTTGAAGGGGCGGCAAAGATTAGAGATAAGGAGCTAAAACAGAGAGCAAAACTTGAAAAAGCTAAGCTTGAATGGCAAAAGAAGAGTGAACTTTCTGAAAATGTGGTTGATGAGGAACAAATTGCTGAGATTGTTTCTAAATGGACCGGTATTCCGGTGACTAGACTTGCGGAAGAAGAAACTGAAAGATTGAAAAATATGGAAGGACAGCTAAAAAAGAGAGTAATAGGCCAAGACGAGGCGATAAGTGCTGTATCAAGGGCGATAAAGAGAAGTAGAGTAGGTATTCAAGATCCTAAACGCCCTATCGGATCGTTTTTATTCTTAGGCCCTACCGGAGTTGGAAAGACTGAACTTTGCAAAGCTTTGGCGGAAGTTTTATTTGGCGATGAAAATGCGATTTTAAGAATAGATATGTCAGAATATATGGAAAAACATTCAGTTTCTAAATTGGTTGGTTCTCCTCCGGGATATGTTGGATATGATGAAGGTGGGCAATTGACGGATAAAGTAAGACGTAAACCGTATGCGGTTGTGCTTTTTGATGAAATAGAGAAGGCGCATGAAGATGTGTTTAACATATTGCTTCAAATTTTAGAAGACGGAAGGCTTACTGATTCTCAAGGAAGGACTACTAACTTTAACAATACGATAATTATTATGACTTCTAATGTTGGTGCGAGAACTATTTCGGATGGTAAAAAGCTTGGATTTGATAAAGGAGACGATAAAGTTACCGGCTATAAAGATATTAAGAAAAATGTGATGGACGAACTAAAGAGAACGTTTAGGCCGGAGTTCTTAAATCGAATTGATGATATAATCGTGTTCCACCAGTTAAATGAAGAAAATATTAAGCAAATTGTTGAGATTATGATTAATAAGTTGGTGGAGAGATTAAAAACTAAAGATATTGTACTGAATATAGGCGACGATGTTAAGGAATTTATAGCTAAAAAGGGATTTGATTTAACTTATGGAGCAAGACCTTTAAGACGTGCTATTCAAAATGAGATAGAAGATGTTGTGGCTGAAGCGTTTTTAAATGGGGACATAAAGAACGGAAAGTCTGTACGACTTTTGGTTAAGGACGACAAAGTCGTTGTTGGATAAATAGTATTCAAAGGGGCTGTGAAAATACTCATAAAATAAAAAAGGTGGACTAAAGTCCACGCTATGTTGACCTTCGGCCAACAACATCAATGAATTCTTTTTTGTTTACAGCTTTGACAAAAAACGTGAAAGTTCAACATAAAAGTACCTCAAAAAACGTGAAACTTGTATGCAAAAGTGCCTCGAAAAACGTGAAAGTCTGCTTGACTTTTTCCCTAAAATGTATTAAAATCAACCAAAAGGAGTAAAAAATATGAAAAGAAAAATTTATCAAAAGTTACTAGACTGGAAA
>CAYZJZ010000090.1:0-4834 GCA_964478905.1 uncultured Eubacteriales bacterium | reverse complement strand
TTTTGTAACTTTTTACAAAAAACGGTTATTACTTAAATAATGACCTGTCAAAGGAAAATTACCACATAAAAGTGGTAATTTTTTTTGATTTATGATAAAATAACCAAGGAAAGCATAATCTTTTCTAAA
This sequence comes from uncultured Eubacteriales bacterium, assembly GCA_964478905.1. Lineage (GTDB taxonomy): Bacteria > Bacillota > Clostridia > TANB77 > RGIG9151 > RGIG9151. The sequence continues at coordinate 4,705 of CAYZJZ010000090.1, read as the reverse complement.
GGAGGAATATGAAATGGAAGATAAGATACAATATGCAATAGAGTTAGAAGAAAAAAGAAGGATTATAAACGAAAGACATATGAAAAACGGTGTAACTATAATAGACCCAAAAGTTACATACATAGATGAAAACGTAGAAATAGGAGAAGGAACGATAATTTATCCTGGAAATATACTAGAAGGCAGTACAAAGATAGGAACAAATTGTATCCTTGGACAAAATAACAGAATAGTAGACAGTATAATAGATAACGGAGCTGATGTAATGAGTTCTGTATTAATAGAGAGTAAAGTTGGCGAAGGCACACATGTTGGACCATTTGCATACTTAAGACCTAATTCTAATGTCGGAAAGAATGCTAGAATAGGAGATTTTGTAGAACTAAAGAATTCTAATATAGGAGACGGAACAAAAGTTTCTCATTTAACATATGTAGGAGATAGTGATGTTGGAAGTGAAGTAAACTTTGGATGTGGAACAGTTACAGTAAATTATGACGGAATAAATAAACATAGAACAACAATAGGAAATAAAGTATTTATCGGATGTAATACGAATTTAGTTTCGCCTGTAAAATTAGGAGATGGTGCGTATACAGCTGCTGGAACAACAGTAACGGAAGATGTACCGGAAAATGCTTTAGTTATAGGAAGGGTAAGACAAGAAGTAAAAGAAGGATGGGCAAAAGGAAAAACAAAAGTAAATAAGTAAGAAAGGAAAATATAATATGAAACCGATTGTGGCAGTAGTAGGAAGACCGAATGTAGGAAAATCATCATTTTTTAACTATATAGCCGGGAAAAGAATAGCAATTGTAGAGGATACCCCCGGAGTTACAAGAGATAGAATTTATACTGATGTAGAATGGCGTGGAAGAAAATTTACAATGATAGATACCGGAGGAATTGAACCCAAAACTAATGACGGCATTTTAGTGCAAATGAAGTATCAAGCTGAACTTGCTATGGACAGTGCTGACGTAATTGTCTTTATGGTAGATATGAAAGATGGTATTACGGCTGCTGATTATGAAGTTGCGAAAATGCTTAGAAAAACCGGAAAACCAATTGTATTAATTGTAAATAAAGTTGATAAAACCGGAGAAATTCCTGCTGAAGTTTATGAATTCTATAATTTAGATATGGGCGATCCTCACCCTATTTCGACTCTCCAAGGGCTTGGAATAGGAGATGCTTTAGACGCTGTTTATGATAATTTTAAAGACATTCCGGAAGAAGATGAAGAAGAAAATGTAATAAAAGTAGCGTTAATAGGGAAGCCGAATGTTGGTAAATCTTCCTTAATAAATAAAATACTTGGAGAACAAAGGGTAATAGTAAGTGATGTTCCGGGAACGACAAGAGATGCGATAGATACTGAATTTGAACGTGATGGGCAAAAATACACATTTATAGATACTGCAGGACTTAGGAAAAAAAGCAAAGTTAACGAAAATATTGAAAAATACAGCGGAATGAGGACTGTAACAGCAATAGAAAGAGCTGACGTTTGCTTATTATTAATAGATGCAAATGATGGAGTGACCGAGCAAGATACAAAAGTTGCAGGATATGCTCACGAAGCCGGGAAAGGTGTAATTATTGTTGTGAATAAATGGGATATTCACGAAAAAGAAACAGGAACTTTGGAAAAGTATCGTGAAAAAGTTTATCAGGATTTAGCTTATTTAACATATGCTCCTATTGTGTTTGTGTCGGCGTTAACAGGTCAAAGAGTAAATAAACTTTTTGAATTAATTCCATATGTTGCGGATCAAAATGCAATGAGAATTTCGACAGGAATGTTAAATGATGTAATAAATGAAGCGATTGCGATGGTTCAACCGCCATCTGATAAAGGTAGAAGATTAAAAGTTTTATATGCGACCCAAGTTTCTACTAAGCCACCAACGTTCGTGGTTTTTGTAAACAGCAAAAAGTTAATGCATTTTTCATATATGAGATATTTAGAAAATCAAATAAGAAAGAACTTTGGATTAGAGGGAACATCAATAAAAATGATAGCAAGAGAAAAAGGTAGTAAAGAAGATTAGAAATACGAGGAGGAATAAAAATGTTAAACACGTCAGTATTATTATTTTACGGACAACTTGTATTAATTGGGATAATTGCGTATTTATTAGGAAGCATAAATTCGTCTATTATTGTAGGAAAGTTCCATAAAATAGACATAAGAGAGCATGGCAGCGGAAATGCAGGACTTACTAATACTTTAAGAACTCTTGGCAAAAAAGCTGCAGCATTTGTATTAATAGGCGATATACTAAAAGGTGTATTTGCGATTTTAATTGCGAAACTTATTGCTCCAACTATGATAATAAATACTTTTAATATGAACGGACATATAATTCCAGTAGAAAAAACATTTACTGATTTAGCTATGCAAATAGCAGGAATAGCAGTAATCTTAGGACATATTTTCCCGATATTTTACAAATTCAAAGGTGGAAAAGGTGTGCTTACATCAATTACAGTAATTATGATGGTTAGTTGGCAAGTTGGCCTTGCTTGTTTATTAGTATTTATTGTCGTTGTAGCATTAACTAGATATGTATCTTTGGGATCTGTTTTAGCTGCGTTTTCTTGCCCATTCTTATTTATAGCATTAGACCCATATACAGAAATGTTACAAGATTTTAGCTGGATAATCTTTTCTTCTGCTCTTGCATTATTGGTAATATTTATGCACAGAGGAAATATTTCAAGATTATATAATAATACTGAAAGAAAACTTGGCGAGAAAAAAGAAGACTATGAAAATAGAATTTTAAAAGCATACTAATGAATGAGGAGAATTAATATGAATATTTGCACAATTGGTTCAGGAAGTTGGGGAATAGCTCTTAGTATGTTGTTAACCGACAATGGACATAGTGTTACAATTTGGTCCAGAAGTCCTGAGGAAGTAACTGAAATTAATGATAATCATACTGCAAAAAGGTATTTACCCGAGATAGTTATTCCAAGCGAAATAAAAGCTACAAGTAATATAGAAGAAGCTATAAAGAATAGTGAGATTATAATTTTAGCTGTGCCGTCTACTGCAATAAGAGAATGTTCAAAAATGATATCAAGTTTACTGGATAATCAAATTGTCGTAAATGTAGCCAAAGGGATTGAAGCCGGTACATTAAAAAGGTTATCCAAAGTAATGGAAGAAGAACTACCGCGAGAACAAAGAATAGCGGTTTTATCCGGTCCAAGTCATGCGGAGGAAGTAGCAAGAAAACTACCTACGGTAGTTGCTGTAAGCTCTAAAGATGAAGAAGTTCGAGAAATTGTAAGTTCAGCGTTTATGAATGAATACTTTAGAGTATATCCAAATATTGACTTAATAGGAGTGGAAATTGGAGGAGCTGTAAAGAATGTAATAGCTTTATGTGCCGGAGTTTCTGATGGCTTGGGATTTGGAGATAATGCAAAAGCTGGACTCATTACAAGAGGATTGGCTGAAATTATACGATTAGGAGTAAAAATGGGAGGAAAGCCCGAAACTTTTTATGGACTTACCGGAATTGGAGATTTAGTAGTAACTTGTGCAAGTAGACATAGTAGAAATCATAGAGCCGGAGAACTTTTAGGGCAAGGTTATTCATTGGAAGAAACCTTAAAACAAGTAAATATGGTAGTAGAAGGTGTAAATTCGGCAAAGTCGGTACTTGAATTGGGAAAAGAATACTCTGTTGAGTTACCGATAACTGAACAAGCATGTGAAGTATTGTTTAATGGAAAAGAGCCAAGAATAGCAGTTTTGGAACTGATGAAACGAGACAAGAAAAACGAAGTATAATGTCGTAAAAAACAGTTATAAGTATGAAAAAGGAGTGTGAGAATATGAAAAAGTTACCTAGTGGAATAAGTAATTTAGAAGAGTTAATAACTGATGATTATTACTATGTAGATAAGACTAAATATATAGAAAAATTAGAGAATTATCCGAATAAAAGAATAATGTTTCTAAGACCTAGAAAGTTTGGTAAAACTCTATTTACTTCTACTTTAGAGAATTACTACGATATAAAGAAATCTGAAAAGTTTGATAAAATCTTTTCGGAAACATATATAGGGAAAAATCCTACAAAATTAAAGAACAGTTACTATATTTTAAAATTTAATTTTTCCGGAATAGATACTAATAGTATTGAGTCAACGCTCAAAGGTTTTAAAAACAGCGTAGCGTTATCTATAAATTCGTTTGTGCTAAATTATGGATTAGATTTTTATATAAATCCTGAATTTTCTGCTGAAGATTTACTCGGAAGTATTTTTGAGGCGTTTAAATTTCAAAAGCCTGAACAAAAGATATATGTAATAATAGACGAATACGACCATTTTGCGAACGAATTACTTGGATTTAATTTAGAAGGATTTAAGAATTTAGTATCTAAAAACGGTAAAGTAAGAAAATGGTATGAGATACTTAAAAAAGGAACTGAAAGCGTTGTAGATAGAATATTTATAACCGGTGTAGCTCCTATTACGTTAGACGGAATGACTTCAGGATTTAATATAGTTTCGGATATAACTAGAGACGCAAGATTTAACGAAATGATGGGATTTACGAAAGACGAATTAATCGAAATGATGAGAAAGCAAGAAATATTCCAAGAAGAAATAGAGAAGTTGCTACCTATAATGAAAGAAAATTATGATGGATATACTTTTTCAATAGATGCTACTGAAA
>CAYZJZ010000089.1:0-4885 GCA_964478905.1 uncultured Eubacteriales bacterium | reverse complement strand
TCATACTCTTTTCCTTCATGCACCTTTTTATGTCTAGCATTTAAAAAGTCAGTTTTTCCTGTGCCTTTCTTTTTATTACCCTTAGCATCTCTTGTAACATAATATAAAGTCTTAAACGCTAGTTGATTAATAGCATGAGGCTTAATATTATCAGTGTATTTAATACCTACTCCGACACTCTCATCAGACAACCCGGTTCCTTCCTTTACTTGGCTAAGAGGAGTCATAGATATCGAATACTTATAGTCCATACATTCTCTTTTACCAAAAACAGCAGCCCAATATTCGCTATCCTCAACATTCGTATCACCAAAAACCAACTGTGTTTTTGTATTAGAAACAACAACCTGTTTATAATACTTCATAGCAGAAGTACGTGCAAGCTGTGACAAGTTTTGAATTGCAACAATCATCGCACAACGATATTTTCTAAATAAAGTAAAACAGGTTTCAGTCTCTTTATTAACAAAATCAGGGAACTCGTCTATATAAAGAAAATGTGGAATTCTTGTGCTCTCATTACCAGGTCTACGTAAAACTGCATCTTGCATAGATAATATAAAGAACATACCAAACGGCTTTGATAATAGTCCTCCCAATTCACCACGTCTAGTACAAACTGACACACATTGACCTTCACTTAAAACTTTATCAAAATCAAGGTTTTTATCTCTTGAACACAAAATTTTCTTAACCATTTCGTGACGCATTAAGTTATCTAATTGAGTTGTAGCACCATATAAGAATTTCTCAGTCTCTTTTCTTCCACTACCAACAGTCCCAGAAATTGGTCTTCCATTTAAATCGTACGGTGGATTATAGAAATTCTTTTCAAAATACTTAACCAAAATCCTATATTCTATCGCAAGTTCTTCGTCTTTTTTAAGTTCTTCGCACATATTTTCAACCAAATTATAATCATACATCATTTTTAACATATCCTCTAATGTAGGCATTAATCCATTATGCATTCTAGGATACATAACCTTAAGCAAAATAGCCAAATTCTCCAAAGCTTGTTGAGTTACTTGACCAAAGAAAACATTTTCTCCACCAGGATTTTCACTTTCATACATTCCTTGTAAAACATTAGCAATAATACTTGCAGCCTTATCCGGATCTTCATTTTGAAACGGATTCATTCCATAAGAGTCAGGATCCTGAGGGTCTATCGTCTTTACGTCTATTCCGTAATTTTTAGCAACCTTTTTAAAATTGTCACAATAATTACCATCCGGTTCAACAACCGTAATTCCTAAATCTTTATAAATATATTCTCCGGTAGAATGATTTTGGGTTTTAATCATATCACCAAAAAATTCTTCAAATTCTTCTTCTTTTCCCTCTTTAGGTTTTATAAGTCCCAAAGAAAAATTCCTGTTTAATTCCTCATTTGAGTAAGGAGACTCAATATAAGCAATTCCCTTTGACAAAGCTTCTATTGCCAGTCTTTTTCCTTCTTCTCTAAAGAAAAACTTTTTCTCTAAATCACTTGCACACATAGGTAAAAGTAAAGTAGATGTTTTACCTGTTCCGGTAGCACCTTGAATTAGCGTTGATTCCATACGCCTATTTTCAGGAATAATAACCATCTCACCTGAAGACGCATCTTTACATACAGAAACTTCACAAGTATATTTACCTGTCGCCATAGCCTTCGGAGTATTATCTAAAATCTTCATATCTCTAATAACTTCAGTAGTATCGGGTCTAGCCATAGCATCCACAATAAATGAACAAGATACAACAATAGTTAATGTAGGTAAGTATATAGTCCCGGCTCTTATCGCTGAAATCATCTTATCACCAGCCTCACCCCAAGCCATAGCTAAATTCTCACTTCCGGCAAGAGATAATAAATAACAAATAAAACTGTTAGACCATTCAGCTAGCATAAAACTTCCAAGTAATGATACAGCAAAAATAGTCAAAGCAAAAATCTTTCGCCTACCAACACGATTTTTCCCATATTTAGAAGCACAAAAATATGCATATCCTGCAAGCGGTATTAAAAAAGCAAGTGAATATTCAAGTGAACTCCACATATGTACACTCTTTACCGGATTAAAACTCGATGCTGATAGTAAAGATAACAAAACATTGGAACCTTTTAAATACCCATCAACATTAATCGCACTGTAATTTGCGAAAAATATCATCATAAGAAACGAAAAAAATCTGTTTATAATTAAAAGCCCGGTCATTATATAAAACACCTTACACATAAGTTCCGTATCTTTCATTTTCGCCTTCAAGTAATCCATATTTTCTCACCGCCATTTTAAATTTTCTTCTCAATTTCAATAACAACATCATCTATTACTTCCGGCTCATCTACAATTTTCTCAGATATTCTTGTAGTCTCAGCAGTAAATAACGCTTGTAGTTCTTTCCTTTCAGTCTCCATAAGCTCTAATTTTTCTTCCGAATTAGTTCCGCTAAGTGCATCATTCATCTCAATTTCGCTATCAACGATACTCTTTGCAACAGGTTTCTCACGCAAAGTACAGTCCTCAGGATTATACTGAATATAAGGGTTAAAATCGTACTCGCTAATATCAAATTTCTTCAAATACTTCTTATCTAAGAAATCAGTTACACCTTTACCGAAAATCTGACCACCTTTAGCATCTCTCGTCCTATAAAACAATGTCTTAAACGGTAATTCAGTTAAATGGAACGGTTGAATATTTTGAGTAAAATCTATACCCATACTTATGTTTTCCTTACTAGCTTCTTCTTTGGTAACATTTGGTATAGGCTTAGAACTTACACTACCACCCAAGTTCCAATACTCAAATCGTCCAAATGCAGTACTCCAATATTCACTATCTTCCTTATTTGTATCACCAAAAACTAATGCAGTTTTACTGTTCGAAGTAATAACTTCTTTATAAAACTTCATAGAACTTGTTCTCTCAAGTTGGGATAAGTTTTGGATAGCGATCGTCATACCACAACGATATTTTCTAAACAAAGTAAAACAAGTTTCGGTTTCTTTGTTAACAAAATCAGGGAATTCGTCTATATACATAAAATGAGGTATTCTTGTATTTTCGTCTCCAGGTCTTCGTAAAACCGCATCTTGCATAGTCAAAATATAGAACATACCAAAAGGTTTAGAAAGAAGCGCACCAAGTTCACCACGTCTTGTACAAACAGATACACAACCACCTTCAGCTAAAATCTTATCTAAGTCTATATTGTTATCCCTACTACACAAAATTCTTCTTACCATTTTATTTCTCATTAAGTTATCTAGTTGGGTCGTAGCTCCATATAAAAACATTTCAGTTTCTTTTCTATTACTTCCGACAGAACCCATAACCGGTCTTCCGTTTACATCAAGCGGAGGATTATAGAAATTCTTTTCAAAATACTTAATCAAAATAGCATGTTTCTCGCTAAGTACAGGATCGAGTTTCATTTCTTCACACATATCCTCAACAATGTTGTAATTATACAAACATTCCAACATATCCTCTAAAGTCGGCATCTGGTTATCGTGCATTCTAGGATACATAACCTTAAGTAAAATAGCCAAATTCTCCAAAGCTTGTTGAGTTACTTGTCCAAAGAATAAGTTACTCGAATCCGGGTTTTCACTTTCATACATTCCCTTTAATACAGTAGAAATTATACTTGCAACCTTAGCAGGACTTTTATTAATAAACGGATTTATACCATAAGAATTAGGATCAATAGGATCAATCTTATAAACCATAATCCCCAAATTATCTGCAACAACTCTAAAATCATCAATATAGTTACCATCTGGTTCAAGTACAGTTATACCTACATCTCTAAAAATAAGCTCATGAGTATCAGAATCTTCGCCCTTAATCATAGGCTTTAATATCTCCATAAATTCTTCTTCTCTTCCATAAATCGGGCGTAAAAAGTTAAGCGTAAAACACTTGTTTAGCGTTTCATTATCATACGGAGCATTAACATACGCACAACCGGCAGTTAACGCCTTATAAGCAAGTTCCTTCGCTTTTTCTCTAAAGAAATACTTCTTCTCTAAATCACTTGCACACATAGGTAAAAGTAAAGTAGAAGTTTTACCCGTACCGGTAGCTCCCTGAACCAAAACAGTTTCCATACGTCTTGCTTCAGTAACCATAACCGGCTTTCCTGTTTTATAATCCTCACAAACTTTAACTTCGCAAGTCATTTCTCCAACTAATTCAGGATTTTCTTTAGAAGGAAGTAATGTTAATTTTTTTAGTTTTCCAACAGGATGCTCGTTATCAAATAACGACACAACCGTAGTAGGAGTAACCGCAATCGCACAAACAGGGATATACAAAGTAGTATACGCTAAAGCTTCCTTAAATTTATCAGCTCCAAATTCCAAACCAACACGTAAAATCTCGCCATTTCTATAAAAGCTACAAAAGAATAAAATAAATTCATTAGACCATTGAGCAAGCATTACAAAGCAAATCACAGCAAGAAGAGCATATGTACCAACATATGCTTTCATTTTATTACTCGTATCAGCAGCATATTTCGAAGAACAAAAATATGCAAATCCGGCAAGAGGAAGTAAAAACGACAACGCATATTCCTCAGAATGCCAAAATAATGATCTATAAAGTTCATCCGACGGAAGGCTTATACTCTTTCCACTAAGCGTCATAAGTAGTGCAATAAATCTATTTAATATAACTAAAATCGTAGCACCATAAAAGATTTTAGTTAGTATTTCCGGCTTATTAAATTTTTTCTTTATATCTTCAAACAAGGCTATTCCACCTTTCATGTTTATCTACATTACATACACTTAAATTATCCTACATTTTGACAATAAAGTCAAGATAAAGTGCTAATTATGTAAATGTTTTTGTGTTCTGCCTTTATTTTACTAATTCCTTAAATC
>CAYZJZ010000088.1:0-5140 GCA_964478905.1 uncultured Eubacteriales bacterium | reverse complement strand
TATTAAACATCTTAATTAAAATTTATTGTTCTCCTTAATTGATTTTTGCATTTTTGTTTAAAGAGGTGGGTTAAATGAAAGAATTAAAAGGCGGAATTGAAGGAGTTATAGCGGCGATTGTTATTGCGGGAATTATAGTTGTTCTTTTACTTACTGTCGTTGTTCCTATGTCTGAACAGGGGGATCAATTGTTAGATCAATCAACTGGTAAACTGACGCAGCAGCAAGTGAATATGAGACCTAATTAAGTAATACTAGAGGGAGTGTAGGAGAAATGAGAGAAAAAGCGTTAAAGTTGAAAAAAGGCGGATTAGATACTATTATAGCTTATATAGTAGTTATGTTACCACTTTTATATGTTTTGGTTTATATGATTGCTACTATATATCATTTTTCCGTACAAATGTATATGAACCAAGTTGTAAAAGAGGCGGCCGTTATGGCGAGTACTTATGGAGAGGTGACTGAAAGTCAAGAAGATTACATAAGAACAAAACTTGAAAATATGTTAGATCAAGATGCTTCAGGTGATAGGTGTAAAATAGAATATTATGTCAGAAGGTTTAATGAGACTACTGGTGTCGTTGAGGCTTTAGAAGGACCATATTCTGTTAGACCTACGGTTAATAAAGCTGATATAATAGGAATTTATGTACAATCTACAGTACCATCACTTTTAGGTAATGTTTCTAATTTTAGCCTTTTTGGAGATAGCGGAACAACTAATGATTTGTACTATACTTCTTATAGAGAGGAGATTATAAGAAATGAACACCCGTGAGATTATAAAAAATAATAAAGGGAGCGGGTTGGGAGTTATCTTATATGGAGTAACTTTATTACTTGTATTAATTTTTGTGGCTATAAATATTGTTAATGCTAAAGTAATTGAAAATGGCTATAACTCTTTAAGAGACGCTGTACAATCAGCTTCTACCGGTTCTGTTATTCATTTATTAACAAAAGTAGAGAATAGTACTACTCAAGCGCAGAAAAATATTATTTCAGGAGATACATACGATATATATCTTCAATTAGCGTTGGGTTATATTATAAATAGAAATACAGGCGCTACGAATGATACATATGCTCAATCCGGTGAATTGAATAACTTTATAAAGTTGGATCATCAAAAGGTAGTAAACGAAACAATGGCTTTACTAGAAGATGCGGTTATAAGAAGAAGAGGAGCCAGTACTATAAATAATACGGATAAGTATAAAATAATGATGTTCTTTATTGAACCTTATTATGATAACAATAATAAAAAGTTTTTTCATATAATAGCTTATGGAAATGGTGATTATAATACTAATTCAGGGATACAAAGAGAAATTGCCACAACTATGGTAGAAAGTAATGGTTATAGTAGTATGTCGCAGGTTTATCAAAATGTTGAAAGTTCTATAAATAGTATAGTAAACTGTGGATATGGAGGAATGAGTATTGAAAATAGAAATAAATATAGGATGTCCACATCTTTTTCTATAAGTTTAAATTCTACCGGTTTATCGGATTATGATGGCTTAATAAGGGAAATGGAAACATATCCTCATTATTTAATAGTAGTAAAAGATTTTGCATTACCTACTATATTTGACGGAGATACTAATGATGTAGGCACTGGTATAAAAGGATTATTTACGAGTTTATCTGGAGATGGAACTTTATCTAGTCCTATGTGTGCGTTAAATACAGGAAAAACTCAAAGGCAAACTGATGATAAAGGTTGGAGTCACAATAGATAATATGAAAAGAGATTTTGTTTTTACATTTTTTTTATTTTTAATACAATGCATTTTTGTAACAGCAATAAAGGGGTTTACTTACCCTTTATTGTTGTTATTTTTAATTTTAGGAATTCTTACGTATATTTCAATAATAGACTGGAGAACAGGGCTTATATCTGTTGGCTTAAATATTTTTGTTTTAGCTTTGTCGATGCTGTATGCTTTCTTTAGCGATATGACGATAAAAACTATTGGAATTAATTTGTTTTGCTTTGTGTTACCGTTTATATTAATAGAGACTATTTTTCAATTGTTTATAAATCGTGGAAAAGATCCTGAAAAGTTTATGGTAGGCGGTGGAGATATTCTTTTGTTTGCCGGTATGTCTATGATTTTAACTACTTTTAATATGATGATTATGTTGTTCTTTGCTTGCTTATTTAGTTTGATTACTTCTAAAGTAATAAATAAAAGTTTGATACATTTTGCACCATTTATTCAAATAGGTTTGCTTATTGCGTTGCTAGTTTAGATTTTGGAGGGATAAGATGCTAATATTATCGTTTATTATTCCGGTATTACTATGGCTAATGGCTATAGCGGTATGCGGAGTTTTTCCTTTTGGAGATGGTACTTTACTTATTTCAGATATGTATGTTCAATATACTTGGTATTTTGAGTTTTTACAAAACATTTTGAAAAATGGAATTGATTTATTTTACTCTTTTGCTTATGGCTTAGGGTCGGAGACGATAAGCTTAATTGCTTATTATTTGATGAGTCCATTAAATTTTATAGTTTATTTTTTTAGTAAAGAGAATATAACTGAGGCGATATTACTTATTAATTTAATTAAAATCGGATTATGTGGATTAAGTTTCGGGATACTTTTAAAAGTTAAATTTAATAAAAAATCTTTGGTTAATATAGGCTTTTCAACTTGCTATTCTCTTATGGCTTATAACATAGTTTACCAATTTAATATAATGTGGTTAGACGGGGTTATTTTATTGCCTATTATAGTATTGGGAATTGATAGACTTTTTGAAAAAGATAAGCCGGCTTTATTTTATTTGAGTTTACTTGGCGGAATTATTACTAATTGGTACATTGGTTGGATGTTATGTATATTTTCATTTATATATGTTGTTTATTTAGTATTTCCTAATTTAAAAGAAAACTTAAAAAAATTTTTAAAATTGATTTTTGTCGGTATATTATGTGCCGGTTCGGCTATGATTGTTATACTTCCGACTATTTATTCGCAGTTACAGGTTGTGTCTAGAAAAGAGTTTATAATTGACGCGCTTGGAAATATAAATTTTAATGTTTTAGATATTTTATCTAAATTTATAGTGGGCTCATTTCATTTTGGCCAAATTATGAGTACTGAAAGTTATTCGGGCTTTTTGAATTTACCTAATATTTATTGTGGAATATTTATTACTTTTTTAGTTGTGTTATATTTTATAAATAAAAAAATTAATAAAGAAGCAAAAATTAAAGACGGATTATTGCTGGCTATTATGTTTATTAGCGTATTTGTTAATGCTATAAATATTGTATGGCATGGCTTTAGTATTAATTTATGGTTTCCGTATAGATATTCTTTTATAATAAGTTTTATTATGATTATTATAGCTTATAAAAGTTATTGGAAATTAGGAGATATAGAAGATAAAAGTATATTGAAAGTTTTTGGATTAATAGCTTTTATATGTTGTATTATCCAAAAATGGGAATATGAATTTTTGGTAGATGGAGTAATACTTGTAACTTTATTGATTTTGGCTACATATGTTTTTATATTTATACGCTCAAGACAAAGAAGTGAAATTATGATGTTATTGAATGTTATTGTTTGTTTTGAGTTGTTAATTAATTCTATTATTGTTTTTTCTGCTATGTCATATAAAGATAGAGCTGAAATTTATGAAATGGAAGATAGTTTTAATAAAGCTGTTGAAAATATAGCGTTAAAGGATAAAGATTATTTTAGAGTTGAAAATGACAATAAAATTGCTTCGTTTCAATTTGGAAAAAATATAATGGGAGTAAGTAGCAGTAGTAGTACTTATCCTCAAAAAGGGTATAAATTATTAAATAACTTGGGAATAACTGCTGAAGATATAGTTAGGTTAGATTATAAATTTTCGACTATGTTTAATGATACTATTTTAGGAATTAAGTATTTTATTGGAGAGGGAGAAAACTCTTATTACGAAGAATACGATAAGGAAAATAATATATGGATAAATAATGATGCTTTATCGCTAGGTTTTATGGTAAATGATAATGTATGCTTGGTTGAAGATTTATTTGGAATTGCTGGAAGCATACCGGATCCTTTTATGAATCAAAATGAAATTGCCAAAAACTTACTTAAAAAAGGAAAAGAGATTTTTCAGGAAATAGAGATTGAGTCTATAAAGAAAAATAATTTAATAAAAGAGGACGAGATTTATTATAAAGAAAGTAAGTTTAAGACATCTTCTATTGAATTTGAGCTTAATATTGAAGAAGATAAAGAGGTATATTTAGACGTAGCAGGTGAAGGATATTCCGGGAACAGACTAAAATTATATGTGGATAATGAAGATATTTTGGGAGAAGGGAAATATTTAGCTAATTTTAACAGTATTAATTTAGGAAAGTTTGATGTAGGTAAAAAGATTAATGTTAAGATAGAGCATTTAGATAGTGGAGAGTTTCCGGTAAAAGCTGTATTTGCATATTATTTTGATGAGGAAATATATAAAGATTTAGTTTCAGAACTAAAGAAAAATCAACTTGAAATATTAGATATGACGAATTCCAGATTATCCGGAAAAGTTAATGTAACAGAAGATAAAGATACTTTGCTTATTACTTTTTTATATGATAAATTTATTAAGGTTAAGGTAGATGGAGAAGAAGTAGAACCGTTTGAAGTTTTAGATACTTTTATTGGAATTAAACTTGCCCCGGGAGAACATACTGTTGAGCTATGGTATGAGCCGACATTACTAAAAGTGAGTGGAATAATTTCACTATCTTTCATACTATTCTCAGGAATTGTAATTTTAGTGTGGTCAAAAGAAAGAAAACGTATTAAATAAAAGTAACCATTCCGTTACTATTCAGACTCAAATAGGCGAAATGCTCTTATCATGTAGCGTAGATGACCTCATCGACGTAAAAATAAATTCGCAGCTGAGGTCAGCTGCGCTACGATGAATAGTGATTTTTATCTATTTAAGTCTGAATAGTAACACCATTCCGTTAAATTTATTAAAAAACTATTGACAAATATAGGAATTTTGAATATACTAGAATAGTAATGATAATTTTTTTAACATATCGTTTCATTGCGAACTAAAAAGAGGCTGTCCTAAAATAGTGACGCCTTAACAAAAAATCCAGCTCGAAAG
>CAYZJZ010000087.1:1616-5221 GCA_964478905.1 uncultured Eubacteriales bacterium | reverse complement strand
CTTTTTTTTGCATGTAAAAAGCTCAAATATCACCAATTTATATAACCGTTTTTTCATACCTTTTACTTAAAAAGCCGATTAAGTACAAGCTGATTACCAATCAGTAAAAAAATATGAAAGGATGATTCAAATGACAGGTGGAGTAAGAAAACGCGGAGATGTTTGGTATTACTACTTTGAAGCTAGAAAAACAAACGGAAAGCGTAAAAAAGTAGAAAGAAAAGGAGGAAAAACCAAAGCTGAAGCTAAAAAAGCCTTAATAAAAGCCATGTATGAATATGAAACAGGAAATCCTGAAATAGATTCCAAAAATTTTTCATATTCAAGTTACCTTGACTATTGGCATAAAAACAATGTGCAATTAAATTGTAAATACAGTACAATCCAAGGTTACAAAATAATGATAGAAAAGCATATAAAACCTGCATTAGGCTTTTATAAACTATCTAGCTTGCAACCTGCTGAAATTCAAGAATTTATAAATCAAAAATACATAGAAGGACTAAGTAAAAGATATTTAGGCAATATACTTTCTGTATTAAATTCTTCACTAAAAGCGGCTGTTTATCCTTATAAATTGATACGCGAAAATCCAGCAGCATATGTACGACTTCCCAAAAATAAAAATTCTACATTTCACACATCGCACAAAATAATAACTCCTGAAGAATTTAACAGAATAATTGCAAGATTTCCACAAGGTTCTTCCTTCTATATTCCATTGCAAATAGCATATCACACAGGAACACGTATTGGAGAATGTTGTGCGCTTACTTGGGAAGATATTGACTTAGAGCATTGTTACATTAGCATAAACAAAACTATATCCAGACAAGAAAACAGACAATGGGTATTCGGAACGCCCAAAACAATGACTTCAACTCGTAAAATTCTAATAGGGAAAACTCTTGTAAATATATTAAAGGCCCACAAAAGGTACCAAAAACAAAACAAATTAAAATTTGGTAATTCATATATGAAGTATTACTTAACACCGGATAATAGGATTTATGAAGTAAGGAATGTTCCAAGCTATTTTACGGCAGATGAAGAAATTAACTTTGTTTGTACAACTGAAAACGGTACGCACGTAACTCCGGAAACTTTTAGATATTGTAGTAGAATAATTAATTATGAACTATTGATAGAATTTAACTTTCATGCCCTACGTCACACTCACGCGACACGTTTAATAGAAAACGGAGCAAAAATGAAGGATGTTCAAGTTAGATTAGGTCATTCAAAGTTATCCACAACAATGGATACTTATACACATGCAACTGACAATATGTCAACTGAAACAGTAGAAATTTTTGAAAAATTCTGTGCTACCACCAAACGTAAGCATAATTAACACAATTTTGGGTGGCAAAGGACAAATGGATAGGTTGAGATGGACTAAATACGTGATTTTTTCAAAAGCCTCTCCCCTTATGCTAACAGAGGAAACGTAGCAGTTATCTGCTGGAACACATTGAATTCAAGAACTTGGTATGTAACAGGTGAAAATCTTGACGGAGAAGTTTCTCTAGGACAAGAAGGAACAAAGACATTATTATCTATCAACTTCCCTGATTTTGTTTATGAAGGTAAAAATGAAAAAACTTACTTAAAAGAAGCTGAAGATTTAATAGTTGAAGAAGTTCCAGCTACAGACAAATCTTTAGAAAACAGACAAATCGTTTTAAGCGAAACAGCTGGTTCTGACGGTTGGACTGACTTTGAAGATAGTTTTTCAAAGAAATCTAAAGACGACACATACATTAAAAATGAATACGACAAAGACACTGGAAAAGAAACATCTTCTAAAGTTACAGCAACTGTACCGGAAGAAGTATGGGCTAACTTAGACGAACTTCGTGGTAAGAAAGTAACAGTTTTATTTGGAGAAGATAATATTGTTGCTTTAATAGTAATCACAAACGACGATGTTATTGATGGTGAATTTGTTGAACAATACAATGAAAAATATGCTGAAATTACTATCGCCGGAGAAGATTACGAATTTGCAAAAGATGCAAAAGTATTCGTAAACAATGTTGATATCACAGCAAAAGTAGAAAGAACTTTGTCTGATAATGAAACTAAAGCAAGTGCTGCTATGAAAGATATAATGGATGTGCTAGGCGAAGAATCTGAAAAAGACTTCAATAAGAAAGTAGCTGCTAACGTTGTTTTAGATGAAGACGGAGATATCGAAAGATTAGATCTTTATGTTTCTGGAACATATAAAAAATTCAAAACTATCGAAGCTATCGTAACAGATGTTGACGATGATGAATTTGAATTTATGTATAAATATGGAACAACTGCAGAATTTGAAACATTTGATTATTCAGAAATTAAGAAATCAAAAATGCCTACTGTAACAGTAGATGGAAAAACAGCATCAATTGAAGATATTGAAGAAGGAAATGTTATCTTATTATCTTACAAAAAAGAAAATGAAAGTGGAGACTACGTTTTTGACTCAGACGATGTAGTAAGTATCACAGTTACAACAACAGTTGTAGAAGGTGAAATCACAAAAACAAAGAAAACAGGAAATGTAGTATATGTTGACGGAGATGCTTATTCTTCAAGTATCGTAGAAACTTTAGCATATACAGACGACGAATGGAAACATACAAAATATGATGGTATTGCTGGAACAGAAGTTGAAAAAGGCGATACAGTTACATTATACGTAAACGCTTATGGCGAAATCGTATTACTTGCAACAGAAGATTCAACAGACGGTAGTGATTGGAAATTTGCATATGTAAGAAGCATCAAAGAAGTTGACGAAAACGATGATGATGAATTCTATGCAACATTAAGATTATTACTTACAGACGGTTCTAAAACAAAAGATACATCAATTGTTGTAGCAACTGAAGATTGGGAAGGATATAATAGTGTTACTGGAATTACCGGATTTGAAAAATTTGCTGATGAATTAGTTGGTAAAGTTATTGCATATAAATCAAATTCTAGCAACGAAATAGTTTTAGATTCATATGCAGACAGTGAAGAAGATATCATTATTGTTGTTAATGCAACAGGTGCAAACTTTGATGCACTAGTAGCAGATGTTGACGGTGATTTCGATGTTGAAAAAATAACAGATAGAACTGTTGATACAGATTACAAAGAAGTAGCTGGTGAGTATGATTGGAAATCTGACTCTGTAATTATTGACTTAAAAGAAGAAGCTGTTTACACAAAATGGAGTTCAATGATTGCTAACAAACAATTAGTTGGAGATGCAATTGTAATTTGTGAAGACGGAAAGACAGACATTAAGTATATCATTTTCAAAGATACACAAAGTTCTTCTTCTGACTCAATTTACGCAATATTCAAAGATGTTGATGCTGATGAAGCTACACTAGAAAATGGCGAAGAAATTACATTAGCTCACGATAATGAAAGTAAATTTGATAATGTTGAAAAAGACGCATTTGTAGAATATTCAACAAATTCTAAGAACGAAATTGACGCTATCAAGATGTTAATTGATGTTAAGAAATTTACAGATAATGACAATAGAAACAAAGAAATCGCCGCTAATGTATTAGCCAACGGAGATGAAACTACATTAGTATTTGCTAATAAAACTATTG
>CAYZJZ010000087.1:0-1516 GCA_964478905.1 uncultured Eubacteriales bacterium | reverse complement strand
ACAAAAACATCGCCATATAAATCGGTAAATGTATAATATCGTCCTTTACCATAATATCTTTTGTATAGAGAATGTATGATTTTCCAAGTTTTGATGAAAACTTTTTCTTAAATTTATCTAAAGACGAATGGGAGTTATAATTACTTGATTTCACTTCAATAGGCGAAACTTTTTTCCCGTTCGTTATAAGGAAATCTATTTCTATATTATTTTCACGGTGACTCGAATCAGAGCGAGAATAAAAGAAAAGCTTGTGCTTATTATAGCGTAACATTTGTGCAACAACGTTCTCCATAATCATTCCTTCATTAACATCTAATTTGTCAAATAATATGGCTTTATATAACTCATTATTTGTAAATGGTCCATCCATAAATGTTTGCGTAATCAACAAACCTGTATCAGCCATATAACACTTTTGCGTTAAATGATCTCGACTTAAAGCAAGCCCTACATTGGGATCCGTAGAATTAAAGCAAGTGTTAACAATCATAGCTTCATTAAGCCATACAAATGAATCTTCATAATTTCTAAAACGTGCAGTACTACTAATAGATGAAATTTTATATTTTTTTTCTTTTTTTGAAAGTTGCCCCGGAATTTCATCAAATATCGCAAAAACTTTGTCTTCATATCCATCTGCAAATTTAGTTACATCTTCTCTATAAAGTTTTAATATTCTACGTTTTATCTCATCAACAGTTTGAAAATTTTTTCCTTTTGCATATTCTAAAACAGCTTGTGGCATACCTCCAACCAAAATATATTGTCTAAAGTCATTCATAATTTTTCTATGAATAGCTTGACCTAAAGGCGTTAATGTATCAAAACACTGCTTAATTAACGGAATTGTTGTTTTATCTCCCATAGACCAAAGGAACTCTTCAAAATCTAGTGGAAACATCTCAATATGTTCTTCCTCGGAAGGTATTATTATATCTTTAATATTCTTCTTTAATCTAATTAAAGAACCTGTTTCAATATAATCATATCTACCGTCGGCAACTAAGTATTTTATCAATTGGCGTGCTTTAGGAAATTGTTGAACTTCGTCAAATATTATTAAAGATTCACGTTTATAAAGCGGTTTGGAATAAAATATTGATAATTTCGAAAAAAACAAATCTAAATTAAAACTTTCGTTTTCAAATATATCTATTATTTCTTTTGATACATTTCCAAAATCTATTAATATATAACTTTTATATTCATTTTTCGCAAATTCTTCACAAATGAAACTTTTTCCAATTCGTCTTGCACCATCAATTAATAATGCCGTGGATCCATTACTTTGTTTTTTCCAATCAAGAAGAACATCATATATTTTTCGCTTTAGTATCATAGTACATCATCTCCATAGTTATAATATGTATTTACAATAAAATTATACCATTTATGACACGGAAGTGCAACAAATTAGAACTAAATATTTCACGAAAGTGCAACTAAAACAAAAACAAAAATGCACAAAAATGCAACAAATAAAGCCGGACTAAAAAGTCCGACTTTATTTGTT
>CAYZJZ010000086.1:0-5254 GCA_964478905.1 uncultured Eubacteriales bacterium | reverse complement strand
CAATTTAAAACCACTCGAAATATTTATCGTCAAAAAGAGGTTACAATTTAACACTGATTATAAAAAATTTAATCGAAATTTTCATTCGCCTATTTGTTACTCATTGCCTGCATTTCTTCCCAGTTTTCTTTACTTATAAGAACTTGTCTAGGTTTAGTGCCATCAAATCCACTAATTATACCTCTCTCTTCCATTTGATCTATTATTCTGGCAGCTCTTGCATATCCAACCTTAAATCTTCTTTGAATTAATGAAGTAGACGCTTGACCAAGTTCAACCACCATTGAAATTACATCATTTAAGAGTGCATCAACTTCATCGTCTGTTTCTTCAGTTTTCGTTCCACCGGTTACACCACTTTGAATTTTCTCCAAAACATCTTCATCATACTTAACTTCATTTTTTGATTTAATAAAGTCCACAATTTGTTCTACTTCTTTGTCCGTAACAAATGCACCTTGAACTCTGGTAGGCTTAGATGCTCCCATAGGATAAAATAGCATATCGCCTTTTCCCAGTAACTTTTCAGCTCCTGCCATATCCAAAATCGTTCTGGAGTCTACTTGTGAAGAAACAGCAAAAGCAATTCTCGAAGGCACATTCGCTTTAATAAGTCCGGTAATAACATCAACAGACGGTCTTTGTGTAGCAATTACTAAGTGCATTCCGGCAGCTCTTGCCATTTGCGCTAGTCGGCAAATCGCATCTTCTACATCATTTGGAGCAACCATCATCAAGTCCGCCAACTCATCAACAATAATTACAATATGAGGTAATGCCCCATCTTCTCCATTTGCCTTTAATAATTCGTTATATCCTTTCATATCACGAACACCTTTTTGTGCAAACAAATTATATCTGTTAACCATTTCTTGTACTGCCCAATTTAATGCCCCAGCAGCTTTTTTCGGATCAGTAACTACCGGAATTAATAAATGAGGAATACCATTATATACACCTAGCTCAACAACTTTTGGGTCAATCATAATAAGTTTTACTTCATTAGGTTTCGCACGATAAAGCAAACTTGTAATAAGCGTATTTATACATACACTTTTTCCTGAACCGGTAGCACCGGCAATAAGTACATGTGGCATCTTAGCAATATCTGCAATCATCGTTTTTCCGGCTGTATCTTTTCCTAAGCCAAAGGCAATTTTAGAAGGATGATCGTTAAAGTCTTTAGTATCCAAAATTTCTCTTAAAAATACAGAATCAACAGACGTATTCGGAATTTCTATACCAACCGCAGACTTTCCCGGAATAGGAGCTTCCATACGAATTGAAGGAGCAGCTAAATTAAGCGCGATATCATCAGTTAATCCAACTATTTTACTAACCTTTACTCCGGCATCCGGTGCTAACTCATACCTTGTTACCGCCGGACCTCGACTAACATTTATAACTTTTGCTGCAACACCAAAACTATTTAATGTACTTTGAAGTTTCTCGGCAGTCGCAAGAAGTTCTTTTTTATACTTATCTCCCCCTACGCCTTTTGGCTTTTGAAGTATATCAATAGGAGGTAACACATAATTAGGTACTTCCGGCTCAACCGTATCAATATTAATTGTTGGAATAGGTTCATTATCATTAGCTTTTTTATTTTCAGGCTTTATTTCTTCCTTTTGAGTTTCGTCTACCGGCTTAGGAATATTTTTTTCTTCTACTTTTTCTTCTATTTCTTCAACCTTTCCCTCTTTAACTTCGTCTATTCCGATTTGATTTGCTAAATCAAATTTTTCAATTGGAATTTCATTTGGAAGGTTATCAATATTTATCTTAGAAGGTTTCTTGATTTTAGTTTTTTCTTTGTTTGCAAATTCTTCAGCAAATTCATTTTCACTCGTCCTTATCTCATTAATTCTATCCCTTATCCAAAGCAAAATAGACGCTGGATGAGTATCTGTTAAAAGTAAAAAGCAAACAAGTGCAACACATATGAAAATAATATATGTACCAACTAAATCGAAAGATCTTATAAAAGGAGCTACTAAAAAGCTAACCGCTCCACCGCCAACCGGAATCTGCCCTTGTCTATATAAATGTTTTACAAGCTCACTCAATTTGTTTTCAACATTTAATGTCTTTTCGTTTATTAAAAACATTAAAAAAGATATACTAAGCATAAAAAATACAGCAAACTTAAAAAATCTGTTTCTTTGTTTTGCACTCTTTGTTATAAGTTGTATACCAAAAATCAACATAAAAAACGGGAAAATATACATCACATTACCAAATAGTCCAAAAAAGAAATTAATAATTCCGTTACCCCAAGTTCCGGCATGTCCTCTACAAAATGTTCCATATAATAAAAATACCGAACAAAAAATAGTTATTACACCGGCAATCTCCTGGTGTAACCCTTTATCTTGAACCTTACTACTACTTTTCTTTCGTCCCATTCCTATACTTCCTTTCAAAAATATCTATCTTCTCTGACGTGCAACCTCATATATAACCATTCCACAAGTAACAGAAGCATTTAACGAAGTAATCTTCCCTTTCATAGGAATCTTTGCCAAAAAGTCACATCTTTTTCTTGTCAAATTTGCCATTCCTTCGCCTTCACTTCCTATAACAACGGCAATAGCGCCAACCATATCTATATCAGCTAAGTTATCATTTCCACTCGCATCAGTACCAACAACCCAAACGCCATTTTCCTTTAGTTCTTCAATTGCATCATTTATATTGTTAACACGAGCTATCTTCATATATTCAAGAGCACCAGCTGCAACTTTTGCAACAGTATTTGTAACAGAAACAGCCCTTCTTTTTGGAATTATTATTCCGTGAACGCCCATACATTCAGCTGTACGTATTACAGCTCCTAAATTATGAGGATCTTCTATTCCATCTAAAATAATAATAAATGGATTTTCGTTTCTCTCTTTAGCCACATTTAGTATATCGGCAATTTCAGAATATTTATAAGGAGAAGTTAACGCTACTACTCCTTGATGATTTTGGCCGTCAGTCATTTCATCAAGCTTAGATTTATGCACTTCACTTATAACTATTTTCTTATTTCTGGCTAAATCTATTATCTTTTTTATAGAGCCATATCCTTCGCCTTTTTGAACATATAACTTATTAATAGTCCTATCAGAATTTAACAACTCTATAACAGAATTTCTACCAAAAACTATGTCTTCTATCATATAAATTTCTCCTTTATCAATTATCGTCAAGCTTTAAGATAGACATAAACGCCTCTTGTGGAATTTCAACAGATCCAACCTGTCTCATTCTCTTCTTTCCTTCTTTTTGTTTTTCAAGTAATTTTCTTTTTCTTGAAATATCTCCACCATAACATTTAGCCAATACGTCTTTTCTCATAGCGCTAATTGTTTCTCTTGCAATAATCTTTCCACCGATTGCTGCTTGAATAGGTACTTCAAACAACTGTCTCGGAATAACTGTTTTTAATTTTTCAGCAATTTTTCTTCCACGCGTATATGCTTTATCTTCATGAACAATAAACGATAATGCGTCTACTACTTCATTATTTAGTAAAATATCTAATTTCACAAGTTTAGAGCGATTATATCCTATTAATTCATAGTCAAAAGAAGCATATCCCTTAGTTCTTGATTTTAACGCATCAAAGAAATCATAAATAATTTCATTTAGCGGTAATTCATATATTAAGGTAACACGAGTTTCATCTAAATATTGCATATTAAGATACGTCCCTCGTCTATCTTGGCATAAGTCCATAATATTTCCTACAAATTCTTTAGGTAGCATTATAGAAGCTTTTACCATAGGTTCTTCCATAAAATCTATTTCTTGTGGAACAGGAAGGTTAGTTGGGTTAGAAACCATAATTACTTCTCCGTCCGTTTTAGTAACTCTGTAAATAACACTTGGAGCAGTAGTAATTAAGTTCAAATTATATTCTCGTTCGAGTCTCTCTTGAATAATCTCCAAATGAAGAAGTCCTAAAAATCCGCATCTAAAGCCAAATCCAAGAGCAATAGACGTTTCAGGTTCAAATAATAATGCAGCATCATTTAGTTGTAACTTTTCTAAAGCCATTTTCAAATTCTCATAATCAGCGCCATCTACCGGATAAACTCCGCAAAATACCATTGGAACAGCTTTTTTATAGCCCTCTAAAGGAGTCTCTGTCTTATTGTCCGCATTAGTAACAGTGTCGCCAACGCGAGTATCACTTACATTTTTTATACTTGCGGCAATATATCCAACTTGTCCGGCTTTTAACACTTCAGCAGGAATATAGCTTCCGGGTCTAAAGTAACCTACTTCTGTTACAGTAAACGTCTTACCGGTAGACATCATTAAAATATTATCTCCGGCTTTAACTTGTCCTTCTTTTAATCTAACATAAGAAATTGCTCCTCTGTAGTTATCATAAAACGAATCAAAAATTAACGCTTTTAGTGGTTTATTCTCATCACCAACAGGCGCCGGAACTTTTTTTACGATTTCCTCTAACACAGCTTCTACATTTAATCCGGACTTTGCCGAAATTCTTGGAGCATCCATAGCCTCAAGCCCTATAACATCTTCTATTTCATGAGCAATTTCGTCAGGTCTTGCATTTGGTAAATCAACTTTATTTATAACAGGTAATATTTCTAAATTATTTTCAAGTGCAAGATAGGTATTAGCTAAAGTTTGAGCTTCTATTCCCTGAGATGCATCTACAACCAATACTGCACCTTCACAAGCAGCTAAGCTTCTTGATACCTCATAATTAAAGTCAACATGTCCCGGAGTATCAATTAAATTAAGTTCATATGTTTCTCCGTCACTTGCTTTATAAAGCATTCTTACAGCTTGAGCCTTAATCGTAATTCCTCTTTCACGCTCTATATCCATATTGTCTAAAACTTGTTCTTCCATTTCTCTTTTAGATAAAACCCCGGTAAGCTCAAGCATTCTATCAGCTAAAGTAGACTTACCATGATCTATATGAGCTATAATACTAAAATTTCTAATTTTGTCTTGTTGCATAAATTTTCTCCTTATAATTACAATTTTACAGTATATTTTACCACATCTAACCATACATTATCAAGTAATAGTTTTGATGTAATTAAAAGGCTTTTTTTACAAATTATAGTTGATTTTTATTCCAATATCTGGTACTATGTTCTTGCCGCCAGATATCGTTAAAGCGACAGAAAGGAGGTGCAATATAAAATTTTCCCCATTACAAAAAGTTACTCTACTTGTTATTTTATTTTTTATATTACTTACATCGGTAGTAGAGTAAACGGAA
>CAYZJZ010000085.1:0-5258 GCA_964478905.1 uncultured Eubacteriales bacterium | reverse complement strand
AAAATAGGGCAACGGTAACCCGTCGCCCTAAAAATTACTTTGCGTAATCTACTACCCTTGTTTCACGAACAATATTTACCTTAATTTGGCCAGGATAGCTTACATCTGTTTCAATCTTCTTAGCAATATCCCTAGCAAGTAATGTCATTTCAGCATCAGATATATCTTCCGGATTTACTATAATTCTAACTTCACGACCTGCTTGAATTGCAAACGATTTATCAACACCCTTAAATGATGTTGTAATTTCTTCAATCTTTTCAATTCTCTTAATATACGCTTCTAAAGTTTCTTTTCTAGCACCAGGACGTGCAGCAGAAACAGAGTCGGCAGCTTGAATTAAAATAGCAGTAATAGATGTAGGTTCAACATCCTCATGATGTGCTTCAACCGCATTTAAAATTTCCGGACATTCCTTATATCTCTTTAACAAGTCAACACCTATTTGTACATGAGATCCTTCCATTTCTTGATCCATAGCTTTACCTATATCGTGAAGTAATCCGGCACGTTTAGCCATTTCAGGATCAAGCCCCAATTCAGACGCCATAAGTCCCGCAATATGCGCAACTTCAATAGAATGTATTAATACATTCTGGCCATAACTCGTTCTATATTTTAATTTTCCAAGTAATCTTACAAGATCAGGATGTAAATTATGGACATTTACGCTATAACAAGCCTCTTCTCCGGCTTCACGCATAATGTCTTCCACTTCGGCTTGCGCCTTTTCGACCATTTCTTCAATTCTAGTTGGATGAATTCTTCCGTCTAAAATTAATTTTTCAAGTGCAATTCTTGCAACTTCACGTCTTACCGGATCAAATCCGGATAAAATAACCGCTTCAGGAGTATCATCTATAATCAAATCAATTCCTGTTAGAGTTTCTAACGCTTTGATATTTCTTCCTTCTCTACCAATAATTCTACCCTTCATTTCATCGTTAGGTAAAGCAACTACCGATACAGTATGTTCAGCCACTTGATCAGCAGCACATTTTTGAATAGCAGTAGCAATAATATTTTTGGCTTTCTTATTAGCCTCTTCTTTAGCATTCATTTCTGCATTTTTTATCATCAATGCAGTTTCTAATTTTACCTCATGTTCAATGTTCTTAATTAACATTTGCTTAGCTTCTTCAGCCGTCATTCCGGCAACTTTTTCAAGTTCAGCTTGTTCTCTCTTGATGTCTTCTTCCAATTTCTCTTTTAGCTCTTGATTTTCTTTAATCTTTTTAGCTAATTGTTCCTCTTTTTGTTCCAAACTTTCGGATTTTTTATCTAATCCTTCTTCTTTTTGCAAAACTCTTCTTTCGAGCCTTTGCATTTCATTTCTTCTTTCCTTGATTTCTCTTTCTAATTCTACCCTATTTTTGTGTATTTCCTCTTTTGCTTGAAGTAACATTTCTCTTTTTTCGTTCTCAACAGTTTTTCTAGCATCTTCAATAATTGATTCAGCTTCTTTCTTAGCAGAACCAACTCTAGCTTCAGAAATCATTTTGCGTATAAAAAATCCTATTCCGATTCCAACCGCAAAAACAATAAGGCAGATAGAAACAATAATACCAGTTTCCATCTTATTCCCTCCCAATCTTCAATTTTCAAAGTACAAATCGCTTACGCGAAAAATATATCCTCGAAAACATTTTTCAAATTCACCTTTGCGAATTTACTAACATACCTATATCGTATTTTTACTCATATATGTTAATAGCAAATTCATTAAAAAGTTTCATTGATTTTTTTACAATTTTACTATTTAATTTTACAATTAAAAAAAACAACTGTCAAGGCATAATTATTCCAACAAAAAATGTATTTAATTCCCAAGAAAAATATTGACATTTTTGTAATCAATGTAATATAATCCATTTTGAGGAAGTGATAGAAATGTTTGCTAAAGTTCAAACTGTTGGATTAAATGGCCTTGACGGTTATATAATAAATGTTGAGGCTACTTTACTTTCCGGTTTATCAGGAATTGAAATTGTTGGTTTGCCGGATATTTCGATTAGAGAAGCTAAAGAAAGAGTTACATCAGCTATTAAAAATTCCGGTCTACAATTCCCCTATGGGAAAATTATTTTAAATCTTTCTCCAGCTAATACCAAAAAAGAAGGTGCAACTTTTGACTTGCCAATAGCTATGTCAATTCTTGCTATAATGGGAATTATTAATCCTGAAAAATTTAATGATTATTGTTTCTTAGGTGAATTATCTTTAGATGGAAAATTAAATCCAATAAAAGGAATTCTTCCTATGGCAATATGTGCCTCAAAAAGTGGAATAAAAAATCTTATTGTTCCAAAAGAAAATGAAAAAGAGGCAAGTATTATAGAAAATATAAAAATTTTTACAGCTAATAACTTAAACGACATAATTTCATATTTCTGTAATAATACGCCTTTGCAATCTCCTGTTTGTAATATTCAAGAAGTTTTTTCGAATTCAAAAAAATATGATATAAACTTCTCAGAAGTCAAAGGCCAAGAAACTGCGAAAAGAGCTTTAGAAATTGCTGCTGCGGGAAATCATAATATACTTTTAATAGGCTCTCCCGGCTCTGGTAAAACGATGCTCGCACACAGAATTCCCACAATTCTTCCGGATTTAACCATTGAAGAAGCCTTAGAAGTAACAAAAATTTACAGTATATCTGGACTACTTTCGAATGATTTTTCATTACTTACAACTCGTCCGTTTAGAGGTCCACATCATAGTGTATCTTCTGTTTCGTTAGTTGGTGGTGGTAAAGTACCAAAACCAGGAGAAATAAGCCTTGCACATAATGGAGTTCTATTTCTAGATGAACTACCTGAATTTCAAAAAAACGCTTTGGAAGTACTGCGCCAACCACTTGAAGATAGAGTTATAACTATTGGCCGTGCCAATGGAATTTATACTTATCCGGCTAATTTTATGTTTGTTGCATCTATGAATCCTTGTCCTTGCGGATATTATGGTAGTACAAAACAAGCCTGCACTTGTACTCCAAAGCAAATTCATAATTATATGTGTAAAATTTCCGGCCCGCTACTTGACAGAATTGATATTCAGTTAGAAGTACCTACCGTAAAATATGATGAATTAAACGAAAAAATTGTTCCGGAAAGCTCTGAAAAAATTAAGGAAAGAGTAAATAATGCAAGAGAAATTCAATTAAAAAGATTTAAAAACGATAATATTTTTTCAAATTCTCAACTCACCGCAAAAAAGATAACTAAATATTGTGCTTTAGATAGTGAATGTGAAAACATATTAAAAATTGCTTTTGAAAAATTAAACTTATCCGCAAGAGCTTATTCAAGAATACTAAAGGTTACTCGTACAATTGCAGACTTAGCAGGATCAGAAAAAATACAAAAAGCCCATATTTTAGAGGCTATTCAATATAGAAGTTTGGATAAAAGATATTTTGGTAACATTTCTTAAAGCGTTAATAAATTATTTTTTCTTTCATATATTTTTTAGTGTTACTATTTAAAATAATTGTTTACTGAAAGATAATATTGAGTAAATTTGACTAGTAACTTTTTAGTATATTAATTTGTGAAAGGAAAATTTATTATGATTAAGATTATTATTGCACTGATAGTTATACTGCTTACTTCGTGTACGCCTAAACAAGAAATAATTTCTCCAAACGATATACTTTTATCAATAAAAAATTATGAATGTAAAATGAATATAACTTGCTTTTCAAATAAAAATACTACCGAATACATTGCTTCACAAACTTACAATTCGAGCGGTACATACTATATGGAATTTTTAGACCAAGATAACTTAAAAATAGCTTTCGATAAAAACATTTTAAATATTTCATCAGAACCGATAAATATTTCTTCTACTACTCTAAATTATCCGGAAATCAACTCAAATCCGCTGTTTTTATCATACTTTATTAACACATATTTTAACTTTGAATCTTCAAAAGATATAACCGTAGAAGAAAATAAAATTTCAATAATTTTGCCGGAAAATAATAGCTACTTGTATTCTGCTACCTTGTATTTTGAAAATAATTTACCCGCCTCATTAACCTATTTTGATAAGAACGGTACTGCAAAAGTAAACATAATATATAATGAGTTCAAATCTTTGTAACCTTAGTAATTGACTATATTATATTTATTGTGTTAAACTAATATTGGTCGGATTGAATATTTTTTTCCGTTTAGGAAATAATTGTATTAAGGCGATTGAGATTTAGCTCACCGCCAAATACAAATAATTCTTATACGGAGTGTGAATTTTGTGATTGTAAAAAGAGGAGACATTTACTACGCTGATTTAAGTCCGGTAGTAGGCTCTGAACAAGGCGGAGTTAGACCGGTATTAATCGTTCAAAATAATGTGGGCAACAAATTTAGCCCTACTGTAATTGCTGCTGCGATTACGTCTCAAATTAATAAAGCAAAAATGCCTACTCATATAGAAATCGATGCTGACGACTACGGTCTATCAAAAGATTCTGTAATTTTATTAGAACAAGTCAGAACTATAGATAAGCGTCGCTTAAAAGAGAGAATAGGCCATTTAAACGACCATCTTATGAATAGAGTAAACGAGGCTATCGAAATTAGCCTAGGATTAGAAGAAGAATAGAAAGGAAGATACATATGATGAATTTTCTAAAAAACAAAAGAAATATTGTCATTTTATTAACTGTAACTTTAAGTTTAGGGTGGACTGTTTTAGCGTTTGCTACTGATCCGGGAAGTGAAAAAGATCCATTGATTTCACTTAGTTACTTTGAAAATAAAATTGAAGAATTAAAAACAGATATAACAAATACCCTATCCAAAGAACTTACAGGAAAGTTTGACGAGCTCAAAACTTCATTTGAGAAAACTGTAAATGAAATTAAAGACAAAGGCGTTTCGGCTCCTTCTACTTTTGAGGTTATTAATATTAATGAAAACGAAAATATAATTTGTGAGGCCGGAACTGAGATAATAATTAGATCAGGAAAATTTACTGCAATCGGAAGCGTTAGTGGAGGTATATCTGATGTAACTGCCGGACGTGATTTGATTACTGATGAAGAAATTATAAATAATCATTTATTAATTGTTCCAAAATCCGACGGTAGAGGAATATCTGCTAAAGTTGCCGGTGCAGTTATGATAAAAGGCGATTTTACACGAGATAATGGGATTTAGTTTCCATGTATACTCTTAGGTATATAAATATCATGTGTTAAAAAAGGTGGACTAAAGTCCACGCTATGTTGACCTTCGGTCAACAACATCAAT
>CAYZJZ010000084.1:0-5362 GCA_964478905.1 uncultured Eubacteriales bacterium | reverse complement strand
GTACGGTGGTGTGAGAGGGAATAAATAAAATAATTATTTATTCTCTACTCGATTTTGCTAAAAACTTGAAAGGAGAGATTTTTATGGGTAAGGGAACACTTAATGATAAGTATATACCTAAAGATTTTGAAGAAAAGTTATATAAAGAATGGGAGGCTAACGGATATTTTAAGGCTACTGTTGATAAAAGTAAAGAACCGTTTACTATTGTTATGCCACCACCTAATATAACCGGTAAATTACATATGGGACATGCTCTTGATAATACTTTACAAGATATTTTAATAAGGTTTAAGAGAATGATGGGATATAATGCTCTTTGGGTTCCCGGAACTGATCATGCTGCTATTGCGACTGAGGCTAAAATTGTTGAATCTTTGAAAAAAGAAGGAATAAAAAAAGAAGATTTAACACGAGAGGAATTTTTAGATAAAGCTTGGGAATGGAAAAAAGAGTATGGTGGAACTATTGTAAAGCAACTTAGAAAGCTTGGCTGTTCTTGTGACTGGGATAGAGAACGTTTTACAATGGACGAAGGACTTTCAGAAGCGGTCTTAAAGGTGTTTGTTGATTTATATAATAAAGGACTTATTTACAAAGGTAAGAGAATGACTAACTGGTGTCCTACTTGTAAAACTGCTATTTCTGATGCTGAAGTTGAGTTTGAAGAAGAAGCAAGTCATTTATGGCACATAAAATATTCATCTAAAGATGGAAAATATAGTGTTATTGTAGCTACAACCAGACCCGAGACTATGCTTGGAGATACTGCTGTTGCAGTTCATCCTGATGATGAGAGATATAAAGATTTAATTGGAAAAACTGTTGTACTTCCTTTGGTTAATAAGGAAATTCCAATCGTTGCCGATGATTTTGTTGAAAAAGAATTTGGAACAGGTGCTGTAAAGATTACTCCGGCACATGATCCTAACGATTATGCAACAGCGCTAAGACATAATTTAGAGATTATTGATGTATTTGATGATGAAGCTAAAATGCTTGATATTGTTCCTAAATACCAAGGTATGGATACTTTAACTGCAAGAGAAGAAATTGTAAAAGACTTGGAAAAAGCCGGAGTTTTAGTAAAGATAGAAGACTATACTCATAACGTAGGAAAATGTTACAGATGTCACAGTACAATAGAGCCTAAGCCTTCTGAACAATGGTTTGTAAAAATGGAACCTTTGGCAAAACCTGCAATAAAGGCAGTTAAAGAGGGAAAGACTAAATTTGTTCCTGAAAGATTTTCTAAGACATATTATAACTGGATGGAAAATATTCAAGACTGGTGTATTTCAAGACAGATTTGGTGGGGACATAGAATTCCTGCGTACTATTGTAATGAATGTGGCGAAACTATGGTTTCAGCAACTAAGCCTACAAAGTGTAGTAAGTGTGGAAGTACAAACTTAAGACAAGATGAGGATACCTTGGATACTTGGTTTAGTTCAGCACTATGGCCGTTTTCTACTCTTGGCTATCCTAATGAAACTGAAGATTTGAAGTATTTTTATCCTACAAGTACATTAGTTACCGGATATGATATTATTTTCTTCTGGGTAGCAAGAATGATTTTTTCAGCTATTGAACATACAGGTGAAGTTCCGTTTAATACTGTGTTTATTCACGGTATTGTAAGAGATAGCTTAGGAAGAAAAATGTCTAAGTCTCTTGGAAATGGTATTGATCCGCTTGAAGTTATTGATCAATACGGTACAGACGCATTAAGATTTTCTCTTGTTCAAAATACTTCTCCAGGAAATGATTTAAGATATATGCCGGAAAAAATTGAAGCTGCCGGAAATTTTGCTAATAAAATTTGGAATGCTTCTAAGTTTGTTTTGATGAATTTAACAAAGGACGAAGAAATATTTAATTATGACATAAATAAGCTTAAAATTGAGGATAAATGGATTTTAAGTAAGTTGAACAATACTATCCGTGAGGTAACAGAAAATATTAATAATTATGATTTAGGTGTTGCTTTACAAAAGATTTATGATTTTATTTGGGATGAGTTTTGTGATTGGTATATAGAAATGGTTAAACCTAGATTATATGATGAGGAAAATCCTACAAGACTTGAAGCTGAATTTACACTAAATTATGTTTTAACTTGTGCACTTAAGTTATTACATCCGTTTATGCCGTTTGTTACTGATGAAATATATACAAAGTTAATCGGAGCTGAAAAGACAATAATGCTTACTGACTGGCCAAAAGCTGAAGGAAAGTTTGATTTTAATACTGAAGAAGAACAGGTTGAAGTGTTAAAACAAATTATTACAAGCATTAGAAATGCTCGTGCAAATATGAATATTCACCCAGCTAAGAAGTCTCAAATTATTTTCGTTACAGAAAGCTTCAATGAGGCTATAAAAGACGGTGATGCTTTTATAAAGAAACTTGGCTTTGGAGAAGAAATTATTGTTTCTAAGGTTAAGGAAAATATTCCTGAAAACGCTTTGACTGTTACAGCGCCGGGGGTAGAAGCATATATTCCTTTAGCTGAATTAATAGATAAAGAGGCTGAGCTTGCAAGATTAAATCGTGAGAAGGAAAAGGCAACTTTAGAGTTTAACAAGTTAGATGCAATGCTAAATAATC
The DNA here is from genome assembly GCA_964478905.1 of uncultured Eubacteriales bacterium. Classification (GTDB taxonomy): domain Bacteria; phylum Bacillota; class Clostridia; order TANB77; family RGIG9151; genus RGIG9151. The sequence continues at coordinate 2,752 of CAYZJZ010000084.1, read as the reverse complement.
AAGGCTTTGTTACAAAAGCTCCTGAAGCTAAGGTCAATGAGATTAGAAATAGATGCGAGGAATTAAAGACTATTTTGGGCAATATTGAAAAGAGTATGGAAAGTCTAAAGTAAAGGAGATTACTCAATGGATAAAATTACGCTTTTATGTTTGTCAACGTTTATTGAAAAACTAAAAAGAAATGATTCAATGTCGCTTTTTGATACTGTTGAGGGAGTATCTAAGTGGTTATCCGGAAGTGTAAAAATCATAGGCGAATTAATGAGTTTTGATGATGTACAACGTGAATTGCTGAATGTTGCACAAGCAATAGTCCAAGGAAAAAATGTTACATCACGGTTATGCTATAAGTTAAAACAAGCCTTGATTAATATGCAAGAGGAACTGACAAATAAGTTTGAAGCGGTTGTATTTACTACAGATAAAGTAAAATTGAAGCTTAACAAAGGTGTAAAGGTTATAACCGTAAATGATGAAGCAGAGTGTATTGATATTGCTTATGGAATAAAGGATGAACTTAAGTATTTAATATATAAAAAAGGCGAAACGATAAACGAAGAACTAATGAATGCAGTAGACATTGTACTGGACTTGGAGGAGCTTGTTGGCGAAGTGAGTGAATGTTATCCGATAGATATTTTTACATATGATAGGCTATATTTAACTGCGAAATTAAATCGAATAAAAAGTCAGCAAAGTGAGATTTTAATTACTGGTTCAAGTTACGCTATGGTAGGCTTATTAGAAGAAAAAATGCCGAAGTTGTCATCAAATGTTGCGGTAAATGCTCAAGATTTATATTATTCACTTTTTTCAGTAAAAGAGGCTATGAAATGTTCTTCTAGAATTGAAACAATAGTTATGCCGATTTCATATTATTTTTTCTTTACGAATATGTCAGTAAAGCCGTCTGATTATATGCTTTCTGTTTTGAGTAAGGTTAATTATCCTGTATATAAGAATTTGCACGGATATACAGGAGAACTGTTGCCTCTTTACAATAAAGTTTCAAAAGCACCGTTATATGAGAGAATTGTGAATTTTGAAGAAGTAAGGGATATGTATTATGATGCGGTTACGAAAGATTTAGAGAATTTGCCGTATTATAATCCGATTAATGTACGTCCTGCCGGTGGATTACTGAGCTATAATTTTAGAGAAAAAGATGATGAACATAATTTTGCCGGTGCGAAGGTTAGGGCAAATGCACATAATTCAATATTTGATTTAGATAAAGGACTTGAAAATCAAAGGCTTTTGGATAAATTTTTGGACGATATGGAGGAGCTAGGGAAAAAAGTCATACTTTTTATTCCCCCAGTTACTAAGTTTTACAAAAAATGGGTCTCAGTTGAAATGATTAAAGTGTACGATAAATTGGTTTTAGATACAGTAAATAAGCATAGCTGTTGTAAAATTATTGATTTGTTTAATTCTGATTATTTTTCAGAAGAAGATTTTCAAGACTATGATCATCTAAATTTGTGCGGAGCTGAAAAATTATCCAGAATAATTGCTAAAACTATGAGAGGAGAATAGATATGTCATTGGATGAGAAACTGGAATTTGTTGAAAAAGTATTACATGAACCCCAATTTTCACTTCAAGAAGATTCGAAGTTAAAATCTCTTAATGGTTGGGAATCTCTTAATATTGTTAATCTTGAAATGGAATTATTGGCAAAAGGAATAAGTGTGGATGCAACTCAGCTTAGAGAGTGTAAAACAGTTGGTGAAATTTGTGAATTACTAGATTAAATAGTGGAATAAGATTCAGTTAATTTATACGCAATCTTTGTAAAAAAACTTGTAATCGTGTAAAAAATGATAATATTTTGAAGAATGGAGAGGAAGAAATATGGAAGAAGTTATTCAAACGTTTTCAGAAGTAAAAGCATCAATTTTAACCCAATTGGGACTAACAACTATTTCTAATATTGTACCTGCATTAGTATTCTTTTTGGTGGCGCTTATTGTTATAAAAATTATCATGGGAATTGTAGGCAAAGGTATAAAAAGACTGGAAATTGAAAAGACCTTACATACTTTTATAATTTCTACAATTAAAGTTTCGTTATATGCAATTACGCTAATTATAGTACTTGGGATTTTAGGAATACCTATTACATCTTTAGTAGCGGTATTAAGTGTTGTCGGTTTGGCTTTGTCCTTAGCTGTTCAAGGCTCTTTATCTAATCTTGCCGGTGGAATAACTATTTTAGCGACAAAACCTTTTAAACTTGGCGATTTTATCGAAGCGGAAGGGGTTAGCGGTACAGTTACCGATATAGGTTTGTTCTATACAAAATTATGTACTTCAGATAAAAAGGATATTTTTGTTCCGAATGGTACTATATCTAACAGCACAATTATTAATTATAGTAGTGAACCGAACAGAAAACTTGTTTTAAAGTTTAGAGCTTCTTATGATAATGACATTGAGACTGTAAAGGCAGCGCTTAGAGAAGTAATAAAGGAAGATAAAAGAATTTTAAATGATCCTGAACCTTTTGTAAATGTTTCGGCATATCTTGAAAGCTCAATTGAGTATATGGTCGCTATATGGGTGAAAAATTCTGAATATTGGGATGTTAACTGGTCTGTTATTGAAAATGTGAAACATTCTTTTGACAAGAATGGTGTGAAAATGGGTTATAATCACATTAATGTGCATATGTTGGACAAGTAAAAACAAAAATCTCAAGTTTGACAGTTGAACGCTAGGAGCCTTTTGTACAAAGCTTCCTAGTGTT
>CAYZJZ010000083.1:0-5396 GCA_964478905.1 uncultured Eubacteriales bacterium | reverse complement strand
TAACTTATAGGTGAAAAACTTGCGGTAATTGTAGTATCTTTTTGTACATTTGTAAATGTATATGTTTTCGCTTCTCCCGTTCCTGCTACCAAGTTATTTTTTACACTACTTCCGTCTACCAACACATCATTAATTTCATATCCAGCATTCGGAGTTATTGTAAATGTCTTAGAGCCATTTGACTCTACTCCAACACTTCCGGGACTTATTTTTCCGCCGGTTGTTTGGGTTACAGTTATGACATTTCCTGTATACATAGCCTCAACCGTAACATTTCCATTCGGCATATCAAATCCGCCGTCTTCTACTTCAACTCCTCCAGTTATAACTTTCCACCATTTTATTATCCCGTCTTCCAAGCTTTTAAATGTTACCCTACTTTCGGCAGGCCTTGTCATAGTAACAGTTCCTTCCGATTGAACTATCGTTAAAGTTACTGCCTGAGTAAAAGTTACAACTAAAAATACCGAAAGTAATAATGCAACCAATTTCTTCATTCTAGAAACTCCCCCTTGTAATAAAAATATCTATTTTCTTGGTTAATTACACAGTCCTAATAAGATTATCGGCATCTTTTCTAATTTCCTTAAGCTAATTTATATTTTATTACTTTGCTTTTTGTAAAAATTTTTCTCTATCCCTTTAAAAATTTTTACGTAGCTAAAGTGAAACATTTTGCTAAATTAAAAGACTTTTTATTAATGGAATCTTTATAAAACAATTTTTCTAACTTTCCCAACTATCCAAGCTATAACCGGTATTCCCCAAAACAGAATAATATTTACCGGAACAGCTACTAATCTCGACCAGTACTCCATTTTATAAATATTACTTGCAAAACTTACCGTTAAGAAAAATATAAAAAGAATAAACCATAAAGATACTTTTTTATATGACTTCATTTTAAAAAGCTTTTGAATTAAAGTAAGTGTTGCTATGCTAAAAAGTGAAATAATTGCAAAATCGGAAGAAATCCAAGTTGAAATTACAAGCGATTCTACTCTCTCTATTGACTCCATAATTTTTATACTTTTTAATGTTGAAAAATACGGGAAAATAAATTGTGATGTCATTCTATGACCAAACAGTCCAATTGTTACCAAAATCAGCATAATTAAAAAGATAGAAAAGATAAAAAAAGCTTTTATTCCAAACTTTTTTATATTTTCTTTGTCCGAAATTTTATCGCCCAAAATTGTAACTATCGTTAAATAACACATTAGCGCCAATACAGGCGCACTTCCTGTTAAAATAGGTAACGTATCATAATAAGTAACAGGATATACATTCTCCAATTTTACATTGGGGAAAACTAATAAAAAAGCAATAGTAAAAACTATCATTAATGCCGCTAAAAATATTTCCGCACTTCTTCCCAGTCCGTCTATTCTTTGGTTTACTACAAAATAAATTAAAATACACATTATCGCCAAAACAGTTGCTAAATTTGCATTAAAAAGAATAGCTCCAAGTATCCTTTCTCCATACATTCTAAGATAAAGCGACGTAAGACCTACTGCCCATATAATATAAATTACAGTAATTATGTTACAAATAACTTTTCCAAAGACTTTTTCATATACTTCATACAAACTGCTTTCTTTTGTTTTACTAAACAAACTTGCCCATACAAAAATTAATAAAACAGTTAATAAACAAGCAATAATCGGCGTTATCCAGCTTGCTTGTTTACTGTATATTGAAACATAATTCGGTATAACTCTTAAACTCGGTGCTCCAAGTCCTAAAAGTAATAAACATATAGCTTGTCTTATACTGATTTTTCCATTAGTTAATTCCACAATAGCCTCCTATTAATTAACAATAGATAGTAAGTTATAACTTCTGTCTATTTTAGCTTTCGTCTCTATTCTTATTGGTACTTCATAGAAAATATTTTCCCAATTGTCCTTAATTTTATTCCATTTATACGGATGTTTCACTTTAAGCATTTTCCCAAATCCTAAATAGTCTACATTATAATATTTTGAAACATTTATGGCTTTTTCTATTCTAGACTTTACTTCATCTTGAACCATTTTCCTCATATCCGGCAGTTCGTTTTCAAATACATTTTCCCCATTTGAAGACTGCATTACCTCATTTTCCGTACTTGTTTTTACTACTATTTCTTTTAACTTATCCCCTTCAAAGTTAAAATTAACTTTAGTTTTATTAGCATTAAAATTAATCCCTATTATTTCCCCTTCTTTTTCAAGATATATATTTTTCTTTGGAGTTTTATTCTTTATAAGATCATATCCATCAGATGTGTCTATATCTAAAAAATCTATTAATTTAGAATCTTTTATCAAGGCATATCCGGCATATTGAATATATTTAGGGTTATCTTCTTTAGACGTAGTAAGCGTATATTCTCTCCCGCTTTCAGCTCCATTTTGAACCAGTTCAACAGCTTGTATAACTCCACATTTTTCATCTGAAAGCAATATATTTACAACATCAGAAATTTCAGTATTTTTTTCTTTCGTCATTATTTCATCAGTAAGGTTAATATTACTAATCCTGGAAGCCATCGAAAATTCCTCACTTATACCGTCTTTTAAGAAATCTGTTGCACTCGTTCCTTTGGAAATAAATACATTTGAATTAAGTCTTATTTCACTCGATTTACTTACAAAATCCACTGCTCTAACAAGATTTTGCTTACTCATTTCCTCTCCTATAATAATGTTTTCTATATGTCCGCCAATAAAATATTTATCACTATAATTCTCCATTCCTCTTGCACAGTCATTATACGATTTCCCCGAAGTTGTTATTATTGTTTCCTTTCCCTTTTTTGGTGCTTCATCTGAGTCACCACTTTGACCTTCAGCTACGACAGATAAATTTACGCCGTTATTTACTCCGGAGTCTACACCTAGAACTTGTATAATTCCTAAGTCAGTAATTTCTACTCGACTGGGTATTAAATTTCCGCCCCACCCAAGCATTATAACTACTATTGCAAGTATTACATAAACTTTTAATTTAGTGGACACTCTTTTTTCCCTCCAAATCTTTAGGTAATCTTAAAACAGAATCATTTAGTAATCCTTTTCCTTCATTCCCAGCAAGAGGCGATAAATAAGGAACTCCAAACGAAGTTAAATTACTTAGATAATAAATAATAACAATAATTACAAATGCAATTCCAAATAATCCTCCCAAAGTCCCGGCAATAACAAATAAAAGCCGACTAATTCGTGTAGCGTTTGATAATTCTTGATTAGGTATAACAAATCCGGCAATTCCGGTAATAGCAATTACTACAACAACTACCGGTGAAATTAATTTTGCATTTACCGCCGCATCTCCAACAATAAGTCCTCCGATTATTGAAATTGTGGCACCAATGCTTTTGGGTAATCTTAAACTTGCTTCTATTAATAATTCAAACGCTACTAATAATCCTATAATTTCAAATGCAATTGCAAAAGGAACGCCTTCCTTACTTTGAATTATAGATATTAAAAGTTTTGTCGGTATCATTTCCGAATGAAAAGTCGTAATAGCTATATAAAACCCCGGAAGCATCATACTAAGTCCAAAGCATATATATCTTAAAATTCTTACAAAAGATGCAAGTATATAGTTTTCCGAATAATCTTCCGGTGCTTGAAAAAACATAGCTAAAATTCCCGGAACAATATAAGCAACCGGAAGTCCGTCAATTAGTATACCGATTTTTCCGTCTGTTAAATTTGAACAAAATTTATCCACTCTTTCGGTATATTGAACTTGAGGAAAAATAGAATATTTATTATCTGAAATTCCTGTTTCAAAAGTCTTAGTAGATATTAAAGAATTTACGTCTATATTTTTTATTCTTCTTCTTAGCTCCTCCAAAATCCCCTTATCCGCAACATCATTAAGATAAACGATATTTACCGGAGTTTGACTTTCCTTGCCCACCGTAAAACTCTCAAGACGTAAAAATTGAGACTTTAATTTTTTCCTAATTAGCGCAGTATTAGTCCTTAAGCTTTCAACAAAAGCATCCTTTGCCCCATTTAATACACTCTCGTTTTCCGGCTCTTGAATTCCCCTTTGAGGAATGTTTTTTGCATCAAACGCAATTGCTTTCTTTACGTTGTCAAAAACAACAACTGTTACACCTTGTAAAATCTTATTAATTGCATCATTTAAATCTTTTACTTCGTCTTGAGAAAAATGATATAAAAATCCTTCCCTCGCCAGTTGGTATGCCTCTTTCTCACTTTCAATGTTTTCAAATGGCCTTCCAACCGTAAGCGGTCTTAAAACATAATTATCTATAACTTCACTATCTACTAATCCATCTATTCCTATTGCAACTATTTTTACTTTGTTATTCCAAGTAAAAACCTCTTTAACAGTTATGTCGTTACTGTCTCCTAAGATTTTCTTTATATTATCCGACGTAAGCAATCCGTTTATTTTAGGATCTGACGGCTCAATAACTTTTTTGTTAATTCTCCATAGGTTAAACATATAGACTCATCCTTTTTGCCAATTTACTCTTTTCCTTATTATCTCCAACTTTTTTATTTTTCGCCTATGTAAAATTTGTTAAAATTCGCTTGACATTGAGTAACCCTGTTGCTATAATAGTTAGGTACAAAACCTAGGGGCATCGTACAATGGTAGTATAGGAGTCTCCAAAACTTTTGATGGGAGTTCGATTCTCTCTGCCCCTGCCAATAAAAATAAATCCGAACTTCATTACCGTAATAGGTAGTATGTTCGGATTTATTTTTATGATATTCATTTTTTACAAGTCCTTTATTCCATTCCTAATTGAATTAATTTATCAACATATTCTGCCATAAAAATAGGTATATTTAAGATTTTTCCACTCTTATCTAAATTCCTTGTTGAAAATCTAACCGATATTTTATTTCCGTTTGATTCATTAAATCTTGTTAAACTTACGTTATTGATATTTTCACTTGCTTTTACTTCTATTGGTATAATTTCATTTTTATGTTGTATAACAAAATCAATTTCGTGTCTATCAAATGTATAATAATTTGGCTTGTTTTCAAATTTGAATAATAACATATTTAATATAAAATTCTCTGTTAGAGCTCCTTTAAATTCCTCGAATAATTTATTTCCTTCAATAACTATTTTAGAATCTAAATTTGCTTTTTTCCTTAATAATCCAACATCAGACATATATAATTTAAAACTGCTTAAATCTGTATATGCATTTAGCGGGAAATCCGACTTTGTTACATTAAATATTTTGTGTACAATATCTGAATTATTTAGCCAATTTATCGCATCTTCATATTCTCTGGCTCTTGCGCCGACTTTTGCAACTTGATATAAAAATTTCTTATTTTCTCTTGCTAGTTGAGATATTATACTTTCCCAAATAATTGATATTTTAGATTGCATATTTGCAG
>CAYZJZ010000082.1:0-5440 GCA_964478905.1 uncultured Eubacteriales bacterium | reverse complement strand
TGTAAAAAATCATAAAGCATTGTACACTACCGTGTTCAACAAAAAGCAAGTTTTGTTTCCTTGGTAAAGTACAATGCTTTATACTAATGATAAATAATTTTTTTAATCTTTCACATTTCCGAAATTAGTATATTTGCGGACATTAAATACCGCGATTGTCTCTAATTTTGAATTTACAAACCTAATTTTATCTACGTCTTTTACATCGTAACAATTTTCTTCTAATAGTTTTTTTACTTCTGCCAAATTTTCCGCTTTAATTGTTAAAGTATTTTCCTCCTGAGCTCTTTTCATTTCGATATACGCACGATAAGTTTTGAAGTTCATAGTACAACCTTGGCACATATAAAAGTGCCAATTCCTTTCATTTTTAATGAATCAATTATACAATACAGTCTAGCTTATGTCAACAAAAATAAAAATGAACCTCAATTCATTATTGACAATTATGTCGAATTGCCATATAATATAAAAATGAATGGAGGTTCATTTTTATGCAAAAACTAAAAGAAGAGGTAAGAGAAAAGATAATGCGAGCAGGGGCCAGACTATTTAAGGCCAAAGGCTTTGATAATACATCTATGAAAGATATAGCTCAAAGTGCTGAAATTAGTACCGGAAATATTTATAGATATTTTCTTACCAAACATCATTTATTAAGTGAATTGCAAAGTGAAATGGAGAAGGAGCTAGAAGATTTCTTTGTAAATGTTCCTCTTTCATATGAAGAATTAAATTCTGAAAAGTCTTTTAAGATTATAAAAGATAAAGTTATTGAGTTAGCTAAAATAAAGAGTGAAGAATTAGATATGATGTTTAAATGTGTTGACCAGGGGTTATTCAAAGATTTTAAAAATAAAATGCTGGAAATGTTTACTGAAAAATTTGAGAAGATAGCCAAAAATACAGGAAATGGTAATGAAGATAAAGTCCTTTGTGGAGCTATGGCTAGGTCTTTATTTGAAGGTTTTTACTATATAGTTAGGGAGAATGTCCAAGATATTGAAAAATTAGATAGGAACTTAGAAATTTATTATAAGTTATTATTGGTAGATTTAGATAAGAGAATTTTAGGGGTGCTAAAAAATGGTTGATAAAGTAGCAAGATTTATAGTTAAACAAAGGACAAAAATCGGAATATTTTTTGTTATATCTCTTGTAATCTCGCTAATGCTTATGCCAAGTGTTGTATTAAACTATGATTTGTCGGAATATGTTCCGGATAGTGAGCCGGCAAAAAGAGGACTAAACATAGTTGAAGAAGAGTTTGGTATGAATGGCGTTGCACGAATAATGATTAACGATGTGACGTTAGTTCAGTCGAAAGAGTATAAAGATAAAATAGCGTTAGTTGAAGGAGTAGATACTGTACTTTGGCTTGATGACGAGACGGATCCATACCAACCGATAGAATTTATTGATGAAGAACTTTTAGCGGATTATTACAAAGACGGGTCTGCTATGATTGAAGTCTTGTTTACTGAAAATGAGTATTCTACATTGACGAGTCAAGCTGTTGATGAGATTAAAGAAATTATTCCGGAAGGGAGCAACATAATTGGCTCGGCTGTTGATACAAAGTCTACTCAAGATACTGTAAAAAGAGAAGTTTCAATAGTTATGGTAATTTTAGTTCCAGTTGTAATTTGTATTTTATTGCTTACTACAACATCGTGGATTTCTCCTATATTGTTTATGGCTGTAATAGGCACATCAATACTTCTTAATATGGGAACAAACGTTATATTCAAACACGTTTCATTTATTACATACAGTATAACAGCAGCTTTGCAGTTGGCTGTTTCTATGGACTATTCAGTATTTATGTTGCATCAATTTGAACGCGAAAGAGAGAACACAGATAATCCTGAAGAGGCTATGGTTGAAACAATAAAAAATGCAATGTCTTCTATTACATCAAGTGCGATGACAACTATTGCAGGATTTGTTGCTCTTGTATTTATGGGCTTTACAATTGGAGCTGATATGGGGCTTGTTTTTGCAAAGGGTATAGTTTTTAGCTTATTAACAGTTATTTTTGGAATGCCGTATTTAATATTACGTTTTTATCCGAAAATTGAAAAAACAACACACAAGTCCTTAATGCCTGATTTTGAAAATATGGCACGTAGAAGCGGAAAAATTTCTAAACTAATTATGATAGTAGTAATAATTTTAGTAATTCCATCTTACATAGCTCAAAATCAAAATAGTTTCTTATATGGTTCAGCCTCGTTTGGTGGAGGTGAAGGAACTCAAGTTTATGAGGATGAAAAACAAATTGTTGAAAAGTTCGGAAGAAGCAATCCGATTATTGTACTTGTTCCAAGAGGTGATTACATAAGCGAAAAGGAACTTGCTGAGGAATTAGAAGATTTGTCGATTGTAAAGAAAGTTCAAACTTTAGCTAATTTAGTGCCGGAAGGGGCTCCGGACAGTTTTGTACCTAAAGATAGTTATGATAAATTTAGAACAGATAAGTATACAAGAGTTGTTATATATGTAAGAACATCGTCTGAAAGCGAATTGGCTTTTGATACTGTTAATAATATAAGCTCTATTGTTGAAAAGTATTATGGAGATAATTATGAGCTAACCGGAGTAATTCCGATTACTATGAATATCAGAGATATTGTAACTAAGGATTATAGAATTGTTAATCTTATTTCAATTGGTGCAGTTATGCTAATTTTATTAATAACATTCCGCTCGGTTATTTTGCCGATATTACTTATTCTTGTAATAGAATCCGGAGTATTTATAAATATGGCAACGCCGTATTTTACAGGATCTTCGATGATGTTTTTGGCATATTTAATTGTTAGTTCAATTCAACTCGGAGCGACTATTGATTATGCGATTTTAATGACAAACAATTACCTAGACAGTAGGAGAACAATGGATAAAAAAGAAGCTGCGATTAATGCTGTTAAGGTAAGTACACCTGCACTATTAACGTCAGGAAGTATATTAGTGTGTGCAGCATATTTGTTAAAATATGTATCTACAATTTCGGCTATTTCTGAAATGGGTAGTTTAATTGGAAGAGGAGCTTTACTTAGTTTAGCACTTGTAATATTCTTTTTACCGCCTATTCTTGCTACGTTTGACGGATTAATAGAAAAAACAATGTTGCCGGAAGAACACAGAATTCACATAGGCAAACATATAATTGCAATAGGAAGACGAGTTCACGATACAACACTTAGAAATGAAAAGATTAGAAATATGAATGAGAAAATTGCTGAGAAGATGTCAAAAGATATTGAAAGATTAAGACGCAAAGTTAAAATTAAAGAACGAAAGGATAACCGCAAGAAGATTAAAAAATTAAATAAAAAGATTGAAGAACTAGAAGAGGCAAAGAGAGCGATAGAAAGGGGTGAATACAGATGAGAAGATTTTTAGCAATATTCCTTGCAACGATAATATTGGTAATGAATAGTGTTGCTATTGCAATACCGACTATGAGTAAAACCGAATCTGTATATGTTAATTTAGATTATTATGGAGAGGTCGAGCAAATTAATGTAGCGAATGACTGTGTATTGACAGGTCAAAGCGAAGTTATAGACTTTGGAGTATATGAAAGCATTACCAATCTTACAAATAGAACAGAACTAAAAAATGACGATGGAAAAATAGTTTGGGATGTAAGTGGATTAAAAAGGTTTGCATATAATGGGAAGGTAAGCAACGAAAATGCAAAAAATGTGCCTTGGACATTCGATGTCAGTTATAAACTAAATGGTGTAGAAACCAAAGCTGAAGAACTACTGGGGAAGTCAGGATTAGTTGAAATTACTGTTGATATTGACGCTAATAAAGATGCTAAAGAGTATTATAGAAATAATTATATGTTAGAAGTTACAGGTTCATATGACTTGAATAAGTATTTAAGCGTTGAATCTGATGAGGCTATGTTTGTTACAACAGGTAGGACTAAGACGTTAATGTACATAGTTTTACCGGGTCAAAGTACAACTTTAACTTTGAAAATCGGTTCGGAAAATTTTGAAATGGACGGATTAACATTTGCGATGGTTCCGATAGAAGGCAAAATACTGGAAAAGCTTGGAGATATAGTTGACGACAAAAAGAGTATAGAAGATGCAATGGATGTGTTGAATTCCAGTACTGATATAATTTTAGATACTATGAGTGGTATGCAAACAAGCTTAGATGGCATAAGTTCTGGTGTTTCTAAGATACAAGACGGTACAACCGGACTCCATAATTTATCAGGAAAAAGAGATGAAGAAATAGCAAAATTAAAAACTAATTTGGAAAGTATGGAAAAAGTTATATCTGATATGCAAAATGATTTAGATAATGCAATAGACAGTACAAAAAATTTAACAGATATGTTAGAAGAACTTCAAGGCGAATTTGAGGCTATGGATAAGACAATGTCAAAAGTTCAAGATAATTTAGATGATATTGAGGAAGCAATTGAGGATTTGCCTGATGATTTTGAAGATATTAGCAAAACTGTTGAAATAACAGCCGATTTGATTGGCAATTTTAGAGAGTTGTTGAGAGATGAATTAGCTGGAAAAGAAGTAGATGTTGCCGGACTTGAGAACAGTTTAACACAAATAGGCTATAATGCTCAAATTCTTTTACAAAGTACAGATACAACCATACAAACGAAGGCAGGAGAAATTTTACAAAATTTAAGCTCAATTCAAACAACACTTAGTGAAGTCAAAGAAATAATGAATGATACAACTAATGCATCAAGCGGAATGTTAAGTAATTTAAATAAATTACAGTCAAAACTTGGAACTATCGCGGATATGATGGATGAAGATGATGGGGAAATAATTATAGATGCTGTGGATAATGTGGATGAATTAATTACGAGATTAAGAGAAATATTAAAGACAGTAATAAAATATAATGAGTTAGCTATTGAAGATAAAGATAATTTGCCTTTGGCTTTAGGGAATATGAAAAATATGCTAGAGGAGTTAAATAAGGCAGATAAGACAGTAGTAGATTTACTTGCGGTAATGGAAGAATCGCTGAAAATAGTAAGCGGAGAGCTATATGAAGGCTCAGACGAAATGATGTCGGGAATAGTTAACGCTACAAATGATTTGAAGAAAATAACCGGTCAAAGTAATAAGATAAAAAATTCGAAAAATACAGTTAGAGATGTAATAAAAGATAATTGGGATGAAATTGACGAGAAGACAACGATATTTAATATTGATGTTAATGCAAAACCTGAGTCCTTTTTATCAGATAAAAATGAATCCCCAAGCAAAGTACAATTTATGTTGAAAACTCAAGATATAAAAGAAGTTAAAGAAAAAGAAATTGATTTAGAAGTAGAAGATAATACCGGGAATATTTGGACTAGAATTTGTGCTATATTGGAAAAGATGTTTGGCTGGATATTAAATTTATTTAGGAAATAAAAGTGAGTGTAAAA
>CAYZJZ010000081.1:0-5453 GCA_964478905.1 uncultured Eubacteriales bacterium | reverse complement strand
GGAATGAGTTATGAATTTACAAATCTAACAGCTAACCATACAGTGTCAGCAACATTTGTGGCAGAATAATAGATAATGAGAGGTTGCAATTCTAATTGATGTGGCTTATGTTGAGTAGGGTTAAACGAATATTTCCCTATAGACAAATTTTTTAGTCGTATTGAATTGAAATCTTTGTACAAACTAACTTTTATAAAGGAGGGTTTGTTTATGGGTTTTTCTTTTCGTACTGACTTAGCTGTTGAAACTCGTGATGCGTATAAAAAGGCACAAAATGTCGATATGCCTGGTGTTTCGTCGGAGGAAGAAAATATTGATGACGTTAAAATAACGAGGGTTAAGGTTGAAACTGAAGAAGGAGCAATATATATTAATAAACCGGTTGGTAATTATATTACTCTGGATGCTCCGAAGATTAAGGATAATGATCCGGATACTAACGAGAGAATTTATAAAGTTTTGGCGAGAGAGTTAAGGCGTCTTATTGGAACTGATATTAATAAGTCTGTTTTAATTGTTGGACTGGGAAACCAAAATGTTACGCCAGACGCACTTGGACCTAAGGTAATTACTGATATTGAGGTTACTCGCCATATTTTACAGTATGCACCTGAATGTTTATCTAGACCGGTTAGATCTATTAGTGCGATTTCTCCGGGAGTTTTGGGTACTACCGGTATGGAAACCGGTGAAGTTATAAAAGGTGTTATTGATAAGATAAAGCCGGATTTTGTTATTGCGATAGACGCTCTTGCTTCTAGGAAATTGGAGAGGATAAGTACAACTATTCAAATTGCGGATACCGGAATTAATCCGGGCTCCGGTATTGGAAACAAGCGTATGGCGTTATCTCGTGAGACTTTGGGTGTACCGGTTATTGCGATTGGTGTACCGACAGTTGTAGATGCAGCAACTATGGCTAATGATACAATTGAATTAATGTTAGAAAATATTGAAAAAACATCTTCACAAACTGTTAATGATTATGATAAAATTAAACCGATGAATCAAGAGGAGAAATATGACTTGATTAAAGAGGTAATTAAACCTTTTGTTGGAGATTTAGTTGTTACGCCTAAAGAAATTGACGAAATTATTAGTAGTGTTGCTGATGTTGTTTCTCAAGGAATTAACCACGCATTACTTTCAGAAGAGTTGTAATCAGGAGCTGAGGTAGAGTGAGTTTAGCTATTATCGGAGATATTGAACTTGAAGAATTTTTTGATAAAATCGAGACTAAAGATGAATACAAAATAGTACAATTAAATGGAAAAGATTGTGCTTTTTTGTGTGCGAAGAATAATATTGAAAGTAATTTTGAAATTGCTAAAAAAATCGGAATTGATAAGGTTATAGAGATAAGTGGAAATAGTATAAATGGAGACAATGAGAAAATATCTTCGAATTTTGGAATTGAGTATTCCGGTTTTTTAGTTAAAGGAGAAAAGTACGGAATTAAGTTGTTGCTAAATGGTATAATGGATAAAATGGTAAGTCCTAAAGTTGGTTGCCTTAGTGTAAGGGAAAAAGAGGTTTTGGGATTAGTAGCCCATGGGATGAGTAATCAAGATATTGCTAAGACTTTGTATTTGAGTGAAAAAACGGTTAAAAATCATTTGAATAATATTTTTAAAAAAATTGATGTTAACGATAGGACAAAGGCGGCTTTATTTGCGGTAAGCAATAATATAAATTAGATTTTGTAATAAAGTACCTCATAGACAAATATATTTGTTTATGGGGTGCTTTTTATGTTGGCTTTTACTTTTATTGGTGCGGTTGTTGGTGCTGGTTTTGCTTCCGGCCAAGAAATTAGACAATATTTTGTTGACTACGGCGTATATGGAGTTTTTGGAATTATTGTTATGTCTGTACTGTTTGTGATTTTGGGAGAAAGGCTTATGCTTATGGGATATACAAGTAAGTCTGATTCTTATGAAGTCGCGCTGGGGTATGCGTTTAGATGTAAGTTTAAGAGAATAGTCGACTTTTTACTTACATTTTTTTTAGTTGCGACTGCCGGCACTATGTTTTCAGGATGTGGAGCGTTTTTTGAACAAACTTTTGGAATTAATGCGCCTATTGGGGCAGCATTATTTGCTTTACTTACTTATTTTGTTACAGTTGTCGGGATTAAGGGAATTATGGGGGTTAGTTCTATTGAAATACCACTTTTAATTATTGTTACTTGTTTTGTGGCTGTTCGGTCGATTGATTTACCTGATGTGGTTCATTTTAGTCTTATTAATGAGCTTAATTATGATGGCATTTTTTCAGCAATTATTTCGTCTATTATATATGTTTCATATAATTTAGTAATGAGCTTTTCTATTTTGCCTGCTCTTGGTAATGCATGTAAAACCAGAGGAGAGATAAGACGTACTTGTATTTTATCTGGTGTGATAATTGGAATTTTAGGCTATATTATTTACCTTGCACTTTTAATAAATTATGATAAAATACAAGGGGTGGAAATTCCTATTGCTACTTTGGCCGGTACAACAAATGGGCTATTATATGGAATTATGTTTATGCTTGCGGTTTTGAGTACTGCTGTTGGAGCATTATACGGAGTATATGCGAGAGTTGAAAAAAGTAATGTTAAGTTTGGATTTATATGCTTTGTAGCGTATTTATTTAGTCTTGCCGGTTTTTCAAACCTTGTTTCCAGATTATATTTTTATATGGGAGTTATAGGAATTTTCTTGATTGCAATGCTAATTATTGGGCATAATAAATCTAGAGCTTTTAAAAAAGGTGTGTGATTATAATTGAATTTTAATGAATTAAGGAACAAGTATGAGAGTATATCTTATGACAGTTTTTCTTTTAGAGAGAATGAGCGTGATTTTGAGATAAGCTTTTTTTATTCACTTGGGGATATTAATTTTGTACATAAATTAAATATTGTTAAGAAGCACTTTTTTGTTATGGAAAATTTAATTGATAAAGATGTGTTTTTATTTAATTTAGGATTGGCGGAACTTATAAGCTACTATAAATGTGCTTGTCCTAAGAAGGTAATTTTAAAAGCTGGTAGTTTAAATGATGAACAAATGGAATTTTGGAAAAAACTTTTCTATAACGGCTTGGGAGAGTTTAGATTTGTTAATAATATTGATGTTAGCTATGATGAATTTATGGATTTTGAAAATGCGACTAAGCTTACTTTTAGAAAATCTAAAATTGATAAAGTTTCAGGAAACTTAGTACCGATTGGCGGTGGAAAGGATTCAGTTGTTACTATTGAGTTATTAAAAGCTCAAAATGCGGATAACAGGTGCTTTATTGTTAATCCTCGAGGTGCTACTGTTGATACGGTTATTACTGCCGGCTATACTATGGATGAGTCTGTTGAGGTCTTGAGGAAAATTGATCCTATTTTGCTTGAGTTAAATAAAAAGGGGTATTTAAACGGCCATACGCCTTTTTCTGCGTCACTTGCGTTTTTGGGGATTTTTTGTGCACTTGTGTCCGGGCGAGAATTTGTTGTTTTGTCTAATGAAAGTAGTGCAAACGAATGTACTGATGAGGAGACAGGAGCTAATCATCAATATTCTAAGTCACTTGAATTTGAGATTGATTTTGTTAAATATGTTGAGAGAAATATTACGTCGTATATACATTATTTCAGCTTACTAAGAGGATGGCGTGAGATTGATATTGCAAAAAAGTTTGCTGAATTTAAGGAGTACCATAAGATTTTTAGAAGTTGTAATGTCGGAAGTAAAAATGGTGGAAATGAATGGTGCGGTAAATGTCCTAAATGTTTGTTTGTGTATATTATCTTAGCTCCATTTTTGGAAGAAGATGAGATGATTGATATTTTCGGCCGTAATTTACTTTGCGATGAAGACCTTGAAAAGTATTATAAAGAGCTTACCGGTGTTTATAAAACTAAGCCGTTTGAATGTGTTGGTACAAGGGCTGAAGTTAATGAGGCTGTGGGGTTACTGAAAGAAAAATATAAAGATAATTTACCTTATCTTTTGAGATGATTTTGATGATATGGATGTGAAAATATGAGAATTATTAATGATATTGCGGGAATGCTAAACGGAAAAAGTATTCTGATTTTAGGGTTTGGGCGAGAGGGAAAGTCTACTTATGAATTTGTTAAAAAATATGTAAAGTATACATCGCTTGGAATTGCTGATAAGAACGAGATAAAGGTTCCGGAGAAGGTTTATTTTGGAGAAAATTATTTAGATGCGGTATCGGAATATGATGTTGTTATTAAGTCCCCGGGGATACCTTTTTTCGGGATAGAGAATGAAAATGTGCTTATTACTTCTCAAACTGAATTATTGCTTAAAGCTAATCGAGAAAATATTATCGGAATTACAGGTACAAAGGGAAAGAGTACGACAACTACTTTGATTTTTAATATATTAAACCAAGCTGGAATTGATGTAAGACTTATAGGAAATATTGGTGTTCCGCCGCTATCTTGTTTGGAAGATATCAATGACGATACGATTCTTGTTTGTGAAATGTCTTCACACCAACTTGAAAATTTAACGGTTTCTCCTCACATTGCAATTATTTTAAATATTTTTGAGGAACATTTAGATCATTATAAATCGTATGAGGATTACCAATTGGCTAAAGTTAATGTTTTTAGGCATCAGACTTTAGATGATATTGTTATTTATAATTTGGAAAATGAGTTGGTTAAAGATTATGTGGAAAGATATACAAAGGGTAAAAAAATGGCTTTTCCGTATGACTATGATGTAGAGACTGCTTTATTAGGTGAACACAATAAGAAAAATATTATGGCTGCGAGACTTGCAGTTAAACAATTTGGAGTTAATGAGGAAGATATAAAACGTACAGTAAAGGATTTTCCCGGACTTGCTCATAGGTTAGAATTTGTTGGAGAATTTGATGGAGTAAAGTATTATAATGATTCTATTTCTACTATACCGGAGGCTACTATTAACGCTATTAATAGTATTAAAGATGTAAATACCGTAATTATAGGCGGAATGGATAGAGGAATTCATTATGATGATTTCGTTGTGTATCTTGGTAATTCTAATGTCGAAAATATTATTTTGGCGTATGATACAGGAAAGAGAATTTACGAAAAAATGGAGAATGATAGGGCTATTTTGGTTAAAGATTTAGAGGAAGCTGTTGAGGTTGCAAAGAAGGTTACTAAGAAGGGAATGGCGTGTTTACTTTCACCGGCTGCTGCGAGTTATGGTTTTTTTAAAAATTTTGAGGAAAGAGGAGATAGATTTAAGGAATTAGTAAAGAAAAATGAATTTTTGGAGGGAGAATTAAGTAAGTAGTTTTAATGGTTAATATTTCAAAGTGGATGAAAGACTAAGGCTTTGTGTTCACATATATTTTAATTGTTTATGCTTTTTTGAAATCTTGAAATCTGGTCAGCAACAAAATTTCAATTTTTTATTTCATTTTTTTATGAAAAAGTATTGCCAAAT
>CAYZJZ010000080.1:1661-5723 GCA_964478905.1 uncultured Eubacteriales bacterium | reverse complement strand
CGCGATACCGTAGTGAAAGCTCTCTTTAAAGTTGTAAAACAACCAAAATCCGGGGAAGGTTCTTTCCCGGATTTTGGTTTAAATTTATTGACGAAGAAAGGAAAAACATATATAATTTTTTATGGAATTTTTGAGAGGAGTGTTTGATTTTGGAGAAACAAATATCGATTGCTATTGACGGACCTGTTGGAGCAGGGAAAAGTACGATTGCTAGAATGGTTGCGAAAAAACTTAATATAATATATGTAGATACCGGAGCAATGTATAGAACTGTTGGATTATATGTGATTAGAAAAGGTCTTAATCCTGCTGAATTTGATGATGTAAGAAGTGTTATTGATGAAATAGAATTAGATGTAGAATTGACCGAAAAGGGGCAATTGATATTTTTAAATGGTGAAAATGTTACTGATTTGATTAGAACTCCTGAAATTTCTATGGCTGCGTCTAATGTTTCTGCTGTTCCGGAAGTAAGAGAAAAGATGGTTAATATTCAAAGAAATTTAGCTGATTCTAAAAGTGTAGTTATGGATGGAAGAGATATTGGTACGGTTGTATTGCCTAACGCAAGTACTAAGATTTATTTAAGTGCTGATTTGGACGTGAGAGCTGAAAGAAGATATAAAGAGCTTATTAATAAGGGGCAAACTGTTACTTTTGAAGATGTAAAAGAAGATATTATTAAGAGAGATAGAAATGATATGTCTCGTGCTACTTCTCCTCTTAAGAAGGCGGACGATGCGATTGAACTCGATACTACTAGTCTTAATTTAGAACAAGTTGTAGAAAAGTTAATTAGCATAGTAAAAAAATAAAATTTGAAAGGAAAAAATATGTTTAGGAAATTTGTTGTTTTTATAGTGGGTTTATATATGAGGTGCCGCTTTAAGATTGACTTAGTTAATTATGAGCGTTTTGAAAAAATTAAGACCGGATGTATTTTGGCTCCAAACCATATTTCTGCTTGGGAGACTGTTATGATGCCGGCTTTATCTAAAAAAGTAATGCATATGATGGCTAAGGAGGAAATCTTCAAGAATAAGTTTGTAGCATGGTTTTTAAAAGAGATGAAAGTTTTCCCTATTGCTCGTAAGAAAAATGATCTTGGAGCGATTAAGACTTGTGTGAAGTTACTTAAAGATGGAAAATCTATTTGTATGTTTCCGGAAGGGACTAGAAGTAAAGATAAAACTTTGGATTTTAAAACCGGTGTTTCTATGATAGCTCATTCTGCGAAGGTGCCTGTAATTCCTGTGGGAATTGTTGCTGAAAATGATTTTAAGTTTAGGTCTAAGGTACATATTGTTTACGGTGAACCTATTTATTTTACTGATTATTATGATAAAAAAATAAATAAAGAAGATTTGGTTAATATGACGGAAAAGGTTAAAAATGGAGTTATTAAAGCCATAAAATCTGTTGAGAAGGAACTGTAAAAAACTTATAAAATTTATAAAGTATTGTACTGTGCTTCGCTTGATAAAGTACAATACTTTAGGTCAACATAGCGTGGACTTTAGTCCACCTTTTTTATACTAATGATAAACGAGTGTTTTACAGTTTCTATTTTTAGGGGGAAGTATTTATGGAAATTATTGTTGGAAAAACTGCCGGATTTTGTTTTGGAGTAAAACGTGCTATTGAATTATCTAAAAATGTTGCAGATACGTCTGAAAATGCGTATTGTGTGGGTAGCATTGTACATAATAAAGTTGTGAATGACGATTTGAAAAATCGTGGACTTAAGTTTGTGGATAAGATTGAGGAAGTTCCTGTTGGAAGTAAAGTTATTATTAGAGCTCACGGAGTGACTAAAGATGAGATGGAACTTTGTAAAAGACGAGAGCTAGATGTTGTAGATACTACTTGCCCTAATGTGAAAAAAATTCATGAAATTGTAAGTAAATATTCAAAAGAAGGATATAAGATTATAGTTATAGGCGATAACGGTCATCCGGAAGTTAACGGAATTATTGGTTGGACTAACGGAGATTATGTTGTTATTGATGATGTTTTAGGGCTTAACGGTAAAAATTTGAATAGGGTTTGTGTTGTGTCTCAAACTACAATGAATTATGAAAAAAGTAAAGAAATTTGCGAATATATACAAAAAAATGCGAGTGAATGTGTTATTTTTGATACGGTTTGTAGGGCTAGTGAAAATCGACAAAATGAATTGAAAGAATTAGCTAGAACCGTAGATAGTGTTATTGTGATTGGGGATAAATCCAGTGCAAATTCTAATAGATTATATGAAATTGCGAAAGAAATTTGTAAAAAATCACAATTTATTGAAAATGTTCGTGAATTAGACTTGAATTTTTTGGAACAATCGTGTAAAATATTAGTTATGGCTGGGGCATCCACGCCTCAAGTTCTTATAAATGCAGTTGTAGAAGAATTACAACAAAATTATGTCTATGAAGGGATGGATAATCGTGGGTAAAGAAGCAATGGATTTTGAACAAATGTTAGAGGAATCATTAAAGGAGATTCGTTCTGGAAGTATTACAAAAGGAGTTATCGCGAATGTTTCAAATGGAAATATTATTATAGATTTGGGATTAAAGTACGACGGTATAATGCCATATTCTGAATATTCAGATGAGCTAAACGCAAACCCTGAAAAAGAGTTAAAAGTAGGCGATGAAATTGAAGCTTTTGTTGCCAGAGTAAATGATATGGACGGAACTGTTTTACTTTCAAGAAGAAAAATTGAAGGTATGAAGATGTGGGAAGACATCGATAAATGGATTGAGGAAAAGAGACCTGTTACTGTAAAGGTAACTAAGGAAGTTGGTGCCGGACTTCTTGCTAATAAAAATGGAATTCAAGTATTTATTCCTGCATCTCAACTTGCTGAGAAAAATGCTGATTTAAGAGAATATGTTGGAAGAAATGTTACTGTTAGATTTTTAGAAGCTAATAAAGATAGAAGAAAGGTTGTAGCTTCTGAAAGAGCTATTGTAAGAGAAGAGAGAAGTGCTAGACAGGCTGAAGCTTGGGCTAAGATTAAAGAAGGCGCAGAACTTCAAGGTACAGTTAAACAAATTGAAAAGTTTGGTGCGTTTATTGATCTTGGTGGAGTAGATGGATTAGTTCACGTTTCTGAATTATCTTGGGGAAGAATTAAATCTCCTAGTGAAGTTTTATCTGTTGGCCAAGTTGTAAATGTTTATGTATTAAGTGTTGATGAAGAAAAGAAAAAGATTTCTTTAGGATATAGAAAAGCTGAGGATAATCCTTGGAATAACATTGAAGCTAAATATAATGTTGGAGATGTTACTGAAGTTAAGATTGAAAGAATAGTACCTTTTGGTGCTTTTGCTCAAATCGAACTTGGATTAGAAGGATTAATTCATATTTCCCAAATTTCTCATAAGAGAATTGGAAATCCTTCTGAAGTTCTTAAGGTTGGACAATATGTAAATGTTAAGATTATGGAAATAGATACTGAGAATAAGAAGATTGAGCTTAGTATGAAGGAACTTGAAGAACCTGAGTTGGATATTAAAGCTACTGAAGCGACTACTGCTGAAGAGTAATAAGTATAAAACAGATAATTATGTGGCTGGAAAAAAGGGGTTGCAAAAAGACTCGAAAAAATGAGTTTTTTACATCCCCCTTTTTGAGGGAATTTATATAATTATGTTGACATGCTATTATGAAAGGATGAAAGTTTTATGGGAGAAAGAAAAGATATTAGAAATATCGCGATTATTGCGCACGTTGACCATGGTAAAACTACATTGGTTGATGTTATGTTAAAGCAAAGCGGAACTTTTCGTGATAATGAACAAACTGCTGAAAGAATGATGGATTCGAATGATCTTGAGAAGGAAAGAGGTATTACAATTCTTTCTAAGAATACTGCAATTCATTATAAAGATGTAAAAATTAACATTGTAGATACTCCGGGACACGCTGATTTCGGTGGAGAAGTTGAACGTGTATTAAAAATGGTTGATGGGGTTTTACTATTGGTTGATGCGTTTGAAGGTCCTATGCCTCAAACAAAGTTCGTTTTAAGTAAAGCTTTGAAGTTAAATTTAAAGCCTATTG
>CAYZJZ010000080.1:0-1651 GCA_964478905.1 uncultured Eubacteriales bacterium | reverse complement strand
ATAAGATAGATAAGCCTAACGCTAGACCACTTGAAGTTGTGGACAAGGTTTTAGATTTGTTTATCGAGCTTGAAGCTACTGATGAACAACTTGATTTCCCTGTAATTTATGTTTCAGGTAAAGCTGGTATTGCGAAGACAGATATTAATGCTGAGGCTACTGATTTAAAGCCACTATTTGATATTATTTTGGAGAAGGTTCCGGCTCCACAAGGTGAGCTTGAAGCTCCTCTTCAAGTTTTGGTATCTAATGTAGACTATGATGAATATATTGGTAAAATTGCTGTTGGAAGAATTGAAAGAGGAACTATTAAAAATGGACAAAACATAGTATTATGTGGTGGACATAACAATACTAATAAAAATGCGAAAATTAGTAAGTTATATACTTATTCCGGCCTTAAAAAAGTTGAAATTGCTGAGGCTAGTATGGGAGATATAGTTGCGTTTGCAGGTATTGCTGATGTTAATATCGGAGATACGGTTTGTGATCCTGAGTGTGTTGAACCATTACCGTTTGTAAACATTGATGAGCCTACTTTATCTATGACAATTGGTGTAAATAACGGACCTTTTGCCGGTAAAGAGGGTGAATTTGTAACATCAAGACATATTAGAGATAGATTATTCAAAGAAACTCAAACTAATCTTAGTCTAAGAGTAGAAGAAACAGATTCGGCTGATACATTTAAGGTTTCCGGTCGTGGTGAATTACATCTTTCTGTTCTTATTGAAAATATGAGAAGACAGGGATTTGAAATGATTGTGTCTCGTCCGAATGTTATTTATAAAGAAATTGACGGAGTTATGTGTGAGCCTGTTGAGCATCTTGTAATAGATGTTCCGGAAGAACATATGGGTGTTGTTATGGAAAAGCTTGGACTTAGAAAAGCTGAGATGATAAATATGGCTCCTGGTAACCAAGGTTACACAAGACTTGAATTTAGAATTCCGTCTCGTGGATTAATTGGTTATAGATCTGAGTTCTTAACAGATACTAAGGGAACAGGTATTATGAACCATTTATTTGATGGTTACCAACCGTCTAAGGGTGAAATTAATTCACGATTAAGAGGCGTGCTAGTTGCGTTTGAAAGTGGAGAAGCTGTAACTTATGGACTATATAACGCTGAAGAACGTGGAGAATTATTTATAACTCCCGGAACTCAAGTTTATGAGGGAATGATTGTCGGAGTTAATGCTAAAAATGAAGATGTTGTTGTAAATGTATGTAAGAAAAAGCATGTTACAAACATGAGAGCATCCGGTTCTGATGAAGCTTTAAGATTGTCTCCACCAAGACAATTAACACTAGAACAAGCTCTAGAGTTTATTGCGGATGATGAGTTGGTTGAAGTAACTCCACAGAATATAAGACTTAGAAAGAAGATTTTGAATAAGGAACAAAGAGCTAAAGCTGAAAGTAAGATGAGAACTTAGAATATAATAAAAAGGTTGATTAAATCACGACATTGTTCAATAGTGTAGAAAAAAATCAAAGTAATGTTAGTAAAAGAATGTACAGATGTGTGTAGAATTGTTAATTATGTAGTTATGTTGCTTTGCTCGGGAAACTGAATTGGAAAATGTGCAATAGGAGGTAATTTATATGAAAAAAGTAATTTTAACCGGAGACAGACCTACCGGCAGAC
>CAYZJZ010000079.1:1232-5767 GCA_964478905.1 uncultured Eubacteriales bacterium | reverse complement strand
AAACCGCTTGAAATAGCCGTTTTGTTGAATGACTTGTTTGATGAAAGCGTGATTAGTTCGTGTTTTTTTGTGGATGCGGTGGCAAAAATAATAGAATTATTTATAAAAATTTGTATGGCATAATTTCCAACAGGAAAATTCCTCTAAAAATATTGAAATTTATCATAATATATGTTATAAATATATTGAGTGGTACTCAAGAAACTTTCGAAGCCTTGAGTCATTTTTTTTATTTACTGGAGGGAATATGAAGGAATATAAAACTAACGAAGAACTTATAGAATATTTAATATTAAAAAATATAATTATAAATGATAAAGAAAAAGCATTAAAAAATATAAATAGATACTCATATTATTCTGTTGTTAATGGTTATAAAAATGTTTTTAAAGATGAAAGCAATAATTATAAACCTAATGTTGCTTTTGAAGAAATATTTGCTTTATATGAATTTGATAAAAATATAAAATCTATATTTTTGAAATTTACATTAGAAATAGAAGTTATCATAAAATCACTTATGGCAAATACTTTGGCAGAAAAATATGGTATTCAAAATTATTTAAAATTAGAAAATTTTGATGAAAATGTTGATAAAGTACATATATATAAATTAATTGAAAATATTAATAAGGAAATAGATGACAACTATAGTAAACATACAGCAATTAAACATTATAAAGATACATATAATTTTATTCCCCCTTTTGTGCTAACTAAAATTTTAACATTTGGTGTTATTAGTAGATACTACGGTTTGCTAAAGCAAACTGATAGACAAAATATAAGTAAGTATTTTAAAATTTCTGATAAGCTATTAAAACAAATTCTTGCAAACTTAACAATGATAAGAAATATATCGGCACATTCAGATAGATTATTTTGTTATCGTAACAAGTATTATATTAGTTTTAAAAATATAGATAAAAACTATGAAAGAAATGGCGATTTCACAAATATATATATGATTATAGAATGTATGAAAGTATTATTAGATGAAGAAAAGTTTAAAGAATTTGAAATGTTATTTTATACAGAAATTAATAAGTTAAGAAAAAAGCTACATTCTATTGATATAAATGATATATTAAGAATAATGGGATTTAATGTATAAAATATATGACTTTATAATATAATATTTATGAGTGGTACTTAGAAAACTTTCGAAGCTCTAAGTCATTATTTAAACTAGGATCAATATATGATTCTAGTTTTTTATGTAATATGCAACTCCTTTTTTGTGGATGCGGTGGCAAAAAAATTATTTATAACGAATATAATGAAGGTAAATATGCCTCAATTTCCAAAAATGTGAGTCGTAACACTACTTGCGACTAATAACTGTGTAGTTTGTTAAAAGTGAATGTTAAAAAAATCTTTTTATTATATAAACCTTAAGTTCAAATTAATTGCGTTTCCGCAAAAAATATGTTAGATTTATTTTTAATTTTATGATTTTTTCGAACTTAAGTTGACACAGTAATTATATAATGCTAAAATTTATATGAAGGAGGGAATTAATGTGAAAAGAAAAATAATGGAAGAGCTTATTGAGTGGAAAAATAAAATTAATAAATTACCTTTAATTTTATATGGTGCAAGACAGGTGGGAAAAACTTATATATTAAAAGAATTTGCTCAGAAATATTATGCTGATTATGTATATGTAAATTTTGAACAAATGAATTTTGTTAAAGAAATCTTTGAAAGAGAGTTAATTCCCGATAAAATCATTCTTCAATTAGAAAGATATTTAAAGAGCAAGATTATACCAGAGCAAACCTTAATAATTTTGGATGAAATCCAAGTGTGTGAAAGAGCATTGACATCTCTAAAATATTTTGCGGAACAAGCAAATGATTACCATATAGTTGCTGCTGGAAGTTTACTTGGTGTTGCTATAAATCGTGAAAAATATTCTTTTCCTGTTGGAAAAGTTGAAATGTTAAATTTATTTCCTTTAGATTTTGAAGAATTTTTGTGGGAAATTGATGGAAAGAGCTTAAGTGAAGATATTAGAAAAAATGTGTTATCTGGTGAGCCATTACTCAGCTTTCAACATGAAGAAGCTTTAGAGCTATACAGGACTTATTTAGTAACCGGTGGAATGCCTGCAGTTGTTTTAGATTATTCAAAAAATAGGAACTTTGAAAATACGCGACAGATTCAAGAAAATATAATCAACTCATATATTTCAGATATGGCAAAATATGCAACAGCTAGTGAAACAACTAAAATTAGAATTGCATATGAATCTTTACCAGTACAACTTGCCAAAGAAAATAAAAAATTTCAATTTAAGTTACTAAAAAAAGGAGCAAGTGTTTCTAACTTTGGAGTAGCTTTAGACTGGCTTGAATTAGCTAAAATTATAATAAAATGCAAAAAAGTTGAACAGATTAAAAAGCCATTAGAAGGATATGTTGATTTAAGTAGCTTTAAGCTTTATGCAGGAGATATTGGCTTGTTAACATATAAAGCTGGGTTAACACCTGAAGACTTAATGATAAATTCTAATGAAATAAATGAATATAGAGGTGGAATTACTGAAAATTATGTAGCTCAAGCTCTTTTAAATAACAAACATTCTTTATATTACTGGGAATCTGATGGAAAAGCTGAAATTGACTTTGTAATAGTAAAAGATAATAAAATTATACCTGTTGAAGTAAAGTCAAATGATAATGTACGTTCAAGAAGTATCTCCATTTTTTGTCAAAGATTTGCTCCTGAGTATTCAATAAGAATTTCAAGTAAAAATATTGGAATTGAAAATAATATAAAATCAATCCCATTGTATGCAGTTTTTTGCATTTAATTAAATATCTTTTTTGCCACCGCATCCACAAAAAAACACGAATTAATCACGCTTTCATCAAACAAGTCATTCAACAAAACGGCTATTTCAAGCGGTTTGGGCTCATGCTAACAGAGGAAACGTAGCAGTTATCTGCTGGAACACATTGAATGCAGCTACTTGGTATGTTGATTCTGAAAAATTAGATGGTGAAGTTGCATTAGGAAAAGATGATAAAACTTTACTTGCTATCAACTTTAACGACTTTGTAACTGAAAAAGGTAACTTAAAAGAAGTTGAAGAATTAAAAATTACAAAGGATGAAATTAAAAATGACAGACAATTAGTTATCTTAGCTGACAAAATCGAAGCTGCAGAAGATGGAAAAGATAAGTTTGCTGATGAATTTGCTAAACAACCTTCTAAAAACAAAGACGAAAAGTCTTATAGAACTACAGTAACAACTGATAATCAAGAAGGTGAAGCTGCTGTTGTTATCTATGTTCCAGAAGAAGTTTGTGAAGATTTAGATTCATTAAGAAATAAAACAATAACAATCATTCTTGGCGAAGATAATGTTGCTGCATTAATCGTTGTTGAAGATGATGTTGTTGATACAGAATTCTTAACAAAATATGTTGTAGCTGATAACAAAATCACTGTTGGTGGAGAAACTTATAAACTAGCAAAGAGTTATAAAGTTACAATAAATGATGCTGAGCAAAGCACTAATTCTTTAGAAACTGTATTAAAAACAATTGATTCAAACATGGATTTAAAGAGTATTGAAAAGAAAATTGAAGCTACTTTAACATTAGATGAAGATGATAAAGTTGAAGCAATTGAATTGTTTACATCTATTGATGGAAAATTCAATACATCTGAAGTATTAGTAACTAAAGTAAAAGAAACAAGTAAAGCTTACACAATCTATACAACAGGTAGCAATATTACTTGGAATATAGACGATGAAGAAGATAAGGATTTTGAATTCCCTAAGGTATATGTTGACGGTACAAAAGCTGATATCAGAGATATCGAAGCTGGTAACGTTTTAACAATTATTACTGATTCTGATGCTGATTCTGATGTAGATTACAAAGGTACTTTAATTTCTAAAGTATATGCATCTACAAAGGCTATAACTGGTGAAGCTACAAGAGTTAAGAAATCTAATAATGCAGTAACAGTAGACGGAACAGCTTATATTGCTACGGATATGAAAACTGCTAATAAAGTTACAACAAAAGAATTAAAAGATAACAAATTTGATGACTCTTTCGATGCTAAGAAAATCTTAGACAATGATGAAGTTACATTATATCTAAACATTTTCGACGAATATGTAAAAGTTTCATTAGACAAAGCTGATACAGACTATACATTTGGTGTTGTAACATTTGTTGATACTAACTTTACACGTTCCGGAGACGAAGATGAGATTCAAGAATTAAGTATTAGAGTATTATTAGCTGACGGAAAGAAAGCTTATTATACATTAACACTTGATACTGCTGATGAAGATTTATTAGATGGATTAGGCATAGAAAATATAGAGGAACTAGATATGTTACCTACAAAAGGCGATTTCGTAATGTTTGAAGCTGATTCAAACAATGTTATCGAAATTGACGATGCTGAGGCTATTCAAATCTTAACAGCAAGAGATGCTGGTATTCTTGACGGAGATTATGTATTAGCTACTCCAACTTCTGTTAATAAAGATGATGAAGAATTT
>CAYZJZ010000079.1:0-1132 GCA_964478905.1 uncultured Eubacteriales bacterium | reverse complement strand
AATTGATGCAGAATATGATGCAAGTTCTACTGTAATCTTCAACACAAAAGAAAAGGAAATCGTTTCTAAATGGAAATCTATTGTAGAAACAACTTCAACTACAGATAATTTCAAAGGTACTGGTACTTTTGCAATATTTGAAGATGATGATGCAGAAACACCTTTATACATCGTAGTTTCAATTGCCGATGGAAGTTATGCTGATTCTGATGCTGAATATGCAATAGTAGATAAGAGTGCTTACAAAGAAGGTTCAAAATGGTATGTTGACTTTACTTCTGAAGAAGGAGTTGACCTTGGAAAAGATGCAAGTGCATCTGCTGTAACAGCTTTAACTGACATTGACGGTGCTTTAGTTGAATACAAAATGAGTTCTTCTAAAGTTTCTAAAGCTGCTATGTTATTAGATATTAATGAATTCGAAGATTTAGCTGATGAAGCTCAAGTAAAATTTGGAATATTGAATGATGGATTTGAAACAAAATTAGGTGTAGACGCTGAAATCAGCATTAATGCTACTGTTCCAGGGAAGAATAAAGTTTATGGCGACAATGAAATGAAAGATGTATATACATTAGATAGCAATGTAGACGATTACTATTACGCTTGTAGACTAGAAGGAATTTTTGATAGTTCAAAAAAATACAAAGTAGTATCAAAGAATGCTGCTCTAAAGGATGCTGGTCACTCAACTGGTGAAAAAACAACTGATCCTTTTAGTGGCGAAACTGATCTTGTAGTTTTATTAAAGAACAATACACCAGCAACAATCGAGGTATATGAAATTGAAGAAAGTACTGAGACTAAAGTTGCTACATATGAGTTCAAAAATGTAAAAATTGTTGAAGGTTCTAAAGAAGATTCTGGTATTGCTACATTAAATCTTGTAAAGGAACACTTCACAGTTGAAGAAGTAAAAGAATACAAGAACTATGTAAAAGTTACTTACAAAGATTTCGATGATGATTATGCATTAGATACATTAGGTTCAATCAAAGTTGACGAAGATGCTCTAATTTATGACGCAAGAAATGGCGAATTAACAACTTTAACTTGGTCTCAATTTAAGACTGAAGTTGAAGAAGGAGTTTTCGCAATTCCATTTGTAAATAATGATTGCGATAGCGATGCT
>CAYZJZ010000078.1:0-5943 GCA_964478905.1 uncultured Eubacteriales bacterium | reverse complement strand
CAAGGCAATCAGTAAAATCTGAAAGCCTTGCTTTTATCAGTGTTTGAGCACTTAATTGTGTCAAAATCACGAAGTAATTTGACCAAATATCTTCTTCCTTACGCCAACGGCGTATCATTCGAGAAAATATTATTCAATAATAGATGTAACAACACCAGAACCAACTGTTCTTCCGCCTTCACGAATAGCGAATCTTAATCCTTCTTCGATAGCGATAGGGCTGATTAACTTGATTGTCATTGTTACGTTATCTCCAGGCATAACCATTTCTGTTCCTTCTGGAAGTTCAATAACACCAGTTACGTCAGTTGTTCTTAAATAGAATTGTGGTCTATAGTTGTTGAAGAATGGAGTATGACGTCCACCTTCTTCTTTTGTTAAGATGTAAACTTCACCTTTGAAGTGTGTATGAGGGTGAATTGTTCCAGGCTTAGCTAAAACTTGACCTCTTTCAATTTCATTTCTTTGGATACCACGAAGTAATGCACCGATGTTATCACCAGTTTGAGCTTCGTCAAGAAGTTTTCTGAACATTTCGATACCTGTGATAACTGTTTTCTTAGCAGCATCAGAAAGTCCAACGATTTCAGCTTCGTCGTTAATCTTAACTGTTCCTCTTTCTACTCTACCTGTAGCAACTGTACCACGACCTGTGATTGTGAATACGTCTTCAACTGGCATTAAGAAAGGTTTTGCTGTATCTCTTTCAGGAGTAGGAATGTAGCTATCAACTGCATCCATTAATTCCTTGATACAAGCATATTCAGGAGCATTAGGATCTTGAGAATTAGATTCAAGAACTTTTAATGCAGACCCCTTGATAATCGGAATATCGTCTCCAGGGAATTCGTAGCTAGATAATAACTCTCTGATTTCCATTTCAACTAATTCTAATAATTCAGGATCATCAACTTGGTCAACTTTGTTCATAAATACTACAATGTAAGGAACACCAACCTGACGAGCAAGTAAGATGTGTTCTCTTGTTTGTGGCATTGGACCATCAGCTGAAGAAACAACTAGGATAGCACCGTCCATTTGAGCAGCACCTGTGATCATGTTTTTAACATAGTCAGCGTGTCCTGGGCAGTCAACGTGTGCATAGTGTCTATTTTCTGTTTCGTACTCAACGTGAGAAGTAGAAATTGTGATACCTCTTTCTCTCTCTTCTGGAGCCTTATCGATATTAGCATAATCAGTAAAGTCAGCCTTTCCTTGTAATGCTAATACTTTTGTAATAGCCGCTGTTAAAGAAGTCTTACCATGGTCAACGTGACCGATAGTTCCGATATTAACGTGTGGCTTATTTCTTTCAAATTTTGCTTTAGCCATTTTAAATTTCCTCCCTTTTATTTAGATTACTCGCTTGTATTTTATACTATTAATATAAAAAAAGCAAGATAATTTTTTATTATTAATATAATGTTCGGAACGGAACTAGCCGTTCCAAGCATTAATTAGTCCTTTTTAACAGAAGCACGTTGTCCAACAACAGCTTCTTGAACACTCTTAGGAACTTCTTCGTAGTGATCGAATTGCATTGAATATGCTCCTCTACCTTGTGTTCTAGAACGAAGGTCAGTAGCGTATCCAAACATTTCAGAAAGCGGAACAAAACCGTGGATAACCTTAGTATTTGCTCTATCTTCCATTCCTTCAAGACGTCCACGACGAGAGTTAATGTCTCCAATAACATCTCCCATGTATTCTTCAGGAACTGTAATGTCAACCTTTTCAATTGGTTCTAACAATACTGATTCTCCAAGCTTTTGAGCTTCCTTGATAGCCATAGAACCGGCAATCTTGAACGCCATTTCTGAAGAGTCAACATCGTGATAAGATCCATCAACCAAAGTAACCTTCAAGTCAACAACCGGGAATCCAGCAAGAATACCAGTTTCCATAGCTTCTTGAATACCAGCATCGATTGGTCCGATAAATTCCTTAGGAACAGCACCACCAACGATTTTGTTAACAAATTCGTATCCTTTGCCTTTTTCCACAGGTTCAACCTCGATAATAGCGTGTCCGTATTGTCCACGACCACCGGATTGACGAATGAACTTACCTTCAGCCTTAACCTTTTTACGGATTGTTTCTTTATAAGCAACTTGTGGCTTACCAACATTACATTCAACCTTAAATTCTCTCTTTAATCTATCTACGATAATGTCTAAGTGTAACTCACCCATACCGGAAATAATAGTTTGTCCAGAATCTTGGTCTGTATGAGTCTTAAATGTAGGATCTTCTTCAGCAAGTTTTGCTAAAGCAATACCCATTTTTTCTTGACTTGCCTTATCCTTTGGTTCAATAGCAACTGAAATAACCGGATCAGGGAATTCCATAGATTCAAGTATAATTGGTGCATTTTCAGCACAAAGAGTATCACCTGTTGTTACGTTCTTAAGACCAACAGCAGCAGCAATGTCGCCTGAATATACTTTTTCTACATCTTCTCTATGGTTAGCGTGCATTAACACGATACGACCGATTCTTTCTTTGTTACCCTTTGTTGAATTTAATACATATGATCCAGATTCAAGAGTTCCGGAATATACTCTAAAGAAACAAAGTTTTCCAACGAACGGATCAGTCATAATCTTAAACGCTAATGCTGCAAAAGGTTCATCATCGCTTGACGGTCTTTCAACTTCACCTTCTACACCTTCAACAGTACCTTTAATATGAGGTACATCGATAGGAGCAGGTAAATAATCGATAACTGCGTCTAACATCATTTGAACACCTTTGTTCTTGTAAGAAGATCCACAAAGTACTGGAGTCATCTTAACAGCAATCGTAGCTTTTCTGATTACTTTCTTTATTTCTTCAACAGAGATTTCTTGACCTTCTAAGTATTTCATCATTAGGTCTTCATCTTCTTCAGCAACAGCTTCTAACATATTTGTTCTATATTCTTCAGCTAGTGCTCTCATATCTTCAGGAATTTCTTCCTCTCTTACATCTTTTCCTAAGTCATCATAGTAAACTTCACTCTTCATTGTGATTAAGTCGATGATACCTTTGAATGTATCTTCCTTACCGATTGGTAATTGAAGTGGAACTGCGTTAGCTCCTAATCTATCTTTCATCATCTTAACGTCATTATAGAAGTCAGCTCCCATAATGTCCATTTTATTTATATAAGCAATTCTTGGTACATGGTACTTATCTGCTTGTCTCCAAACAGTTTCAGATTGAGGCTCTACACCACCCTTTGCACAAAAAACTGCAACAGCACCGTCTAATACTCTTAATGATCTTTCTACTTCAACTGTAAAGTCAACGTGTCCAGGAGTATCAATGATATTAACTCTATGATTTTTCCATTGACAAGTTGTAGCAGCAGAGGTAATTGTAATACCTCTTTCTTGCTCCTGTTCCATCCAGTCCATAGTAGCAGCACCTTCGTGTGTTTCACCGATCTTGTGTACTCTACCTGTATAGAACAAAATTCTTTCTGTAGTTGTAGTCTTACCAGCATCAATATGAGCCATAATACCGATGTTTCTAGTTCTCTCTAACGGAAATTGTCTCGGCATAATTACCCTCCTTATTTATTTTTAGCTGTGGTATAAAATTGACTTAATATTAGCCATTAATATTGTCCTGTTCGCCTTTGCTCACAGGACATTAGCTACATTAAGTTTTCTCATGGTTTTCAATATTTCGATTTTCAAAATATTGTCGACTTAGTTGCCAAGCTTATTTATTCGCTAAGCATCTAATATCTACCATCTATAATGAGCGAATGCTCTGTTAGCTTCAGCCATCTTGTGAACTTCTTCTTTCTTCTTAATAGCTCCACCAACGTTATTAATAGCATCCATAATTTCATTAGCAAGTTTTTCAGCCATTGTTCTTTCATTACGTTTTCTAGCGTATTCAACTAACCATCTTATTCCTAAAGATTGTCTTCTTTCAGGTCTAACTTCCATAGGAACTTGGTATGTTGCACCACCTACACGTCTAGCTTTAACTTCTAATACTGGCATTACATTATTTAATGCTTCTTCAAATGCTTCTAGTGCATCTTTTGAAGTTTTTTCGTTAACAATGCTAAATGCATCATATACTATAGATTGAGCTACACCCTTTTTACCATCATACATAACTTTGTTGATTAACTTTGTAACAACTTTATTATTGTAAATTGGATCAGGTAAAACTTCTCTTTGTGCTATAAATCCTCTTCTTGGCACTTTACTTCCCCCTTTCATAACAAAAATCTTCGATTTTTACTATTTAATAAATTATAAACAGTGATAGACTGTCTAAGGTACTCGGTCGTGCGACCGTCAGCGCTCGTACTATCTATATTAAAATCGTACAAGCTTATTGCATTAAGACTGTACGATTTTTTATTTCTTAGGTCTCTTTGCGCCATACTTAGATCTTCCTTGTTTTCTATCATTAACACCGGCAGTATCTAATACTCCACGGATAATGTGATATCTAACACCTGGAAGGTCCTTTACCTTTCCACCTCTGATTAAAACTACACTGTGTTCTTGTAAGTTATGACCAATACCAGGAATATATGAAGAAACTTCCATTCCGTTAGTAAGTCTAACTCTGGCAATTTTTCTTAGAGCTGAGTTTGGTTTTTTAGGTGTAACAGTTTTAACAACAGTACAAACACCTCTCTTTTGAGGACAACTAATATCTGTCTCAATTTTTCTCTTTGAATTTAAGCCTTTTTGAAGAGCAGGAGCTGTAGATTTCTTTTCAGCTGTGGTTCTTCCTTTTTTAACTAATTGATTAAAGGTTGGCACGTCTTTTTCACCTCCTTAGCTTTTAACATACAGTACATATTTTACCATTATTTTATGGAAATTGTCAACCATTTTAGAAAATATTTCTTTCACCGCCGTTATTATTCAAATTTATTGTTTGACAAAAGATAATATCATCAATTTAAATAGTGATTTTTTCATGAGAAAATATCCTTCGTTAAAAAAGCCTAGGCTCCCTTTTACACTGAACCTAGGCAATTTTTTCTATCATCCCACTATAAATTTTTATGCAATTGCTCCTGTGCTAACTGCAAAATACAGCAGTACCAAAATACCCAAAATAATTCTATAATAACCAAACACTTTAAAATCATTTTTCTTTATATAGCTCATTAAGAACTTAATTGCAATTATAGAAACAACAAACGCAGTTATCATTCCTACTAACAATATTGTAAGTTCTGTCCCAGAAAAAGCAAAGCCGAATTTTAGTAGCTTTAATAAACTAGCTCCAAACATAACCGGAATAGCTAAAAAGAATGTAAATTCAGCAGCAATTTCTCGTGATGTACCAATCAACATAGCTCCAAGGATTGTAGCGCCGGATCTCGAAGTACCCGGAATTAAGGCTAAAACTTGGAACAGACCTATTCCAATCGCAGTTTTATACGTTAAATTCTTTAGTTCGGTAACCGTAGGCTTTTTATTTCTATTTTCAATCAAAACAAAGAATATACCATACAAAATAAGCATAATCGCAACTACCCAAGAATTATCAAAAAACATATCTATCGTATCTTCAAATAATATTCCTATTATCGCAGCAGGTAAACAAGCTACAACAACCTTAAACCATAAAATCCATGTTTGTTTCTTCTCCTCACTCGTTTTACTAAGAGCAAACGGATTTAATTTTCTAAAATATAACAAAACCACCGCAAGTATTGCACCAAGTTGTATTACAACCAAAAACATCTTCCAAAACTCCGGAGTAACATTTAGCTTAATAAATTCTTCAGCTAAAATCATATGTCCTGTACTACTTATCGGTAACCATTCGGTTATCCCCTCAATTATGCCAAATATAACTGCCTTAATTATATCTATCAATTCGTCACCCTCCTTAAATTCTTATTTCAAATTATCCCTTGCATAAAAGAATAAGTACTGTTGTGCAATTCCTGCGTATTCTCCAAACTTTTCT
>CAYZJZ010000077.1:0-5948 GCA_964478905.1 uncultured Eubacteriales bacterium | reverse complement strand
TGACTTTACTTGTTCCGACGATTATGATTATTTTCGGTTCAATTTTTAGTAAAAATTCGCCAAAGAATATAAATCGTATTTATGGTTACCGTACTCCACGTTCTATGAAAAATCAAGAGACTTGGGAGTTTGCTAATAAATATTGTGGTAAGTTATGGCTTAGAATTGGAATTATTATGCTAATCATAACTTCGATGTTGTTAGTTATTGCTATGAATTTTGGAGAAAGTATTGTTCTTGTTTGCACTTCTATTTTTGTTACTATCCAGACGGTTACGATTATATTGTCTGTTTTGCCGGTTGAGATGGCACTAAAAAAAGAGTTTGACGATGAAGGTAAGCGTATATAAGAGTTTATATGAAATGGAGCTGAAAGTTTTATGTATAAAATAATTAAAAAAGAGATGTTAAATTCCACAGTTTGTAAAATGGTGATTTTGGCTCCTATGGTTGCTAAAAAGGCTGAACCCGGACAATTTATAATACTTAGAACTAATGACGATAGTGAGAGAATTCCTCTCACTATTGCTGATTTTGATAGGGATAACGGAACTGTTACGATTATCTATCAAATTGTAGGCGGAAGTACTATTGAGTTAAATAGGAAAAAAGAAGGGGAATGCATAGAGGATTTTGTTGGACCTTTGGGAGTAAAAAGTAAACTTGATGGGCTTAAAAAAGTTGCAGTTGTTGGTGGAGGAGTTGGATGCGCTATTGCGTATCCTATTGCGAAAAAACTAAATGAGTTAGGCGCTACGGTTCATTCAGTTGTAGGTTTTAGGAGTAAAGATTTGATTATTTTGGAAGATGATTTTAAAAAAGTAAGCGATAGAGTTTTGTTTATGACTGATGACGGAAGTTATGGAGAAAAAGGAGTGGTAACATCTGCTCTTGAGAAACTTATTTTAGATGGAAATAAATATGATGAAATTTTTGCAATTGGGCCTATTGTGATGATGAAGTTTGTAACTAAAGTTGCTAAAAAGTATGATATGAAGATTACTGTAAGTATGAATCCTATTATGATAGATGGTACAGGAATGTGTGGCGGATGTAGATTAAATGTTGGTGGAGAGACGAAATTTGCTTGTGTTGACGGTCCGGATTTTGATGGGAAATTAGTAGATTTTGATGAAGCGTTAAAACGTGGAAGTATGTATAAGGAGTTTGAGATTCATGCACGAGATAAGGAATGTAACTTGCTTAAAGGGGAGGTAAAATAAGGATGCCGAATATGGAACTTAAAAAGACTAAAATGCCTATTCAGGAGGCTAAGGTTAGAAATAAAAACTTTGATGAAGTAGCATTGGGTTATACATATGAACAAGCGGTAAATGAAGCGAAGAGATGTTTAAATTGCAAGAATAAACCGTGTCAATCAGCTTGCCCCGTTTCTATTGATATACCTGCTTTTATAGAAAGAGTTGCAAATGAAGATATGGAAGGAGCTTATGAAATTATTTCTCAGTCTAGCTCTTTACCTGCGGTTTGTGGAAGAGTTTGCCCTCAAGAAAATCAATGTGAGGGTAAATGTGTTAGAGGAATTAAGGGCGAACCTGTTGGAATAGGAAGGCTTGAGAGGTTTGTGGCTGATTATCATAGAAAAAACGAGAATAATGATAAAGCTTTATCAATTAAGAATGGACATAGAGTTGCAATTATCGGTTCGGGACCGTCCGGGTTGAGTGCTGCCGGAGATTTGGCTAGAATGGGATATTTGGTAACTATTTTTGAAGCGCTTCATTTAGCTGGTGGAGTTTTGATTTATGGTATTCCGGAGTTTAGATTGCCGAAAAATATTGTTAAAAGCGAAATAGATAATTTAAGAGCTTTAGGAGTAGAGATAAAAACTAATGTTGTAATTGGAAAGACTATTACGATAGATGAATTATTTGAGGATGGATATGAGGCTATATACATAGGAACAGGAGCTGGACTTCCAAGATTTATGGGAATTCATGGAGAAAGCTTTAATGGGGTTTATTCAGCGAATGAATTTTTAACTAGGATTAATCTTATGGGCGCTTACAAGGCTAATTCGAAAACTCCTGTAAAATACGGAAAGAATGTTGCTATTGTTGGCGGAGGTAATGTTGCAATTGATGCGGCAAGGTGTGCTAAGCGACTTGGGGCTGAGAATGTATATATTGTTTACAGACGAAGTGAGAAAGAACTTCCGGCACGTTTAGAGGAAGTGGAACACGCAAAAGAGGAAGAAATTATTTTTAAAACTCTTACTAATCCTGTTGAGATAATGGGCGATGAAAATGGCGATGTTGTTGGAATGAAGTGTGTTAGAATGGAGCTTGGAGATCCGGATGAAAGTGGAAGGAGAAGTCCGATTAAAAAGGAAAATTCTGAATTTATTATTGACGTTGATACGGTTATTATGGCGATAGGAACAAGTCCAAATCCATTAATTGGCAGTACGACTGATGGGCTTGATGTAAATAAAAGAGGTTGTGTTGTTACGGATGGTGAAGGCGGAGCAACCAGTAGAAAGGGAGTTTTTGCCGGCGGAGATGCAGTTACCGGAGCTGCTACTGTAATTCTTGCTATGGGAGCAGGTAAGAAAGCAGCTAAAGCTATTGATGAGTATTTAAAAGAAAATTAGTTACTGTTTAGATTTCCTATTGACAAAAATCTTAGACAATTGTAAAATTAATTTGTGTTAGACAATTGCAAAATCAGGAGGAGTAAATATGAATAAGTACATAAAGCCACCTAAAATGTCTATGAGTTTTAGTGAAAGTAAGTCGGAAATAAAATTAAGATTTAAAAATATTTTTGATAATTCTGGAAAAAGTAGCGGAAGGATAATGCTTGTAATAATTGCGATAGTTGTTGTATTTGTTGGAGTAATGTTTGCGTTTTCTTCTAAGAAAGTGGTTAATTTTACTAATAAATATGAACTTGGGAAAGAAATTAGTGTAGATTTAAATGATGATGGAATTGAAGAAAGAATTTATTATGGATTAGATGATTTTAGGGTTAATGGTGTAAGCTATAAGAATGATATACTTTATATGGTTTATGAAAATAACCCTATGGAAGATTATTTTATAGTGGCTGATACTGATGTCACTGATAGTCAAAAGGAAATTGTACTTCGAGTTGATGGACCTAGTAGTGATTCGGAGGGACATTTCTTTATGTATAATGGCGAGAGGTTGGAGTATTTGGGGAGTGTACCGTCTAATGTAGAAGTGGATGATTTTGATGGTAACGGTAGTATTTCCGGAGATCTTAGATTAAATATTCTTCAAACTTGGTGGGCTCCGGCTAAATGGGAATTTGATGGTAATGGTAATGTAGTTCTAAAAGAGCAATATATTTATTATCCATATCAACCTGAAGAAGGTAATGAAGTTGTTTTGTTAAGAGATTTGCCGGTACATGAGAATTTAACTGATAGTAAGCAACCTACTATTGTTTCTCCTCAAAAGGTAAGGATTACTAAAACTGATAACAAGCAATTTTGCTATTTAGAGGCTGAAGATGGTACAAAAGGTTGGTTTATGGTTAATGATTTTTGGAAAATAGGAGAACTTGATAACATTTCTGAAACAGAGGTTTTTGATAACCTATGTTTAGCAGATTAGGAGGAAAATTATGAAGAGTTTAAGTAAAATACCTGATAGTGAACTTGAGATAATGATGGTAATTTGGGATGCAAATATGAGTGTTACATCGGATTATATAATGGATAGATTAAATAAAACTTGGGCGAAACCGACTTTGCTAAATTTACTTGGTAGGTTGTGTGAGAGGGGTTTTTTAGAGTGTACTAAGGACGGGAGGATTAATGTTTATACGTCGAAAGTTGAGAAGGATGATTATTTAGAACTTGCTAGTCGGAATTTTTTAGAGAAG
Organism: uncultured Eubacteriales bacterium; assembly: GCA_964478905.1. Taxonomy (GTDB): domain Bacteria; phylum Bacillota; class Clostridia; order TANB77; family RGIG9151; genus RGIG9151. The sequence continues at coordinate 2,075 of CAYZJZ010000077.1, read as the reverse complement.
TTACATCATAATTCGCTGACTAGTTTGGTTGCGAGCTTGTATTCCAGTGAGGGAGTTACAAAGGATGATTTGGAGGAGCTTAAGAAATTTATTGAGGAGGCCGAATAAATGTTTTTTACTATACTTGAAATTACATTTTCTATGTCAATAGTAATAATTATTATTTTCTTGTTGATGCCTGTAATTAATAAAAGATATTCTGCGAAGTGGAGATATTTTATTTGGCTTTTTATTGCGATAAGGTTAATAGTTCCTATTAATATTACATTACCGAAAGCGCCTGTTGTAATAGATCAGCCTACTGAAAAGTCTTTGGTAATTCGTGCTGAAAATAACAGTTTTCCGGTTACTGTTATGGATAAGGAAGAATATACGAAATTAGGTAATAATTCTCCTGGTTCTGCTAATTATGCGCCGATTATAACTGTTAATGAGTTACTTTTTAATATTTGGATAGTCGGAGTTGTAGTATTTATATCATATAATTTAATTAATTATTGGATATTTAAAATTCGTATAAAGAATTGTTCTAAAAATGCGAATATTGATGATAAAGTTAAGAATGTCCTTGAATTGAAGAAGATGCCGGAAGTAGTTGTATGTGAAAAAGTTTTAAGTCCGATGCTTATAGGATTTATAAAGCCTATGGTAATTTTACCTAAAATTGATTATTCTGAAGATGAAATTAAAGTTATATTGAAACACGAGTTAACTCATTGTAAACGTCATGATTTGTGGTATAAATTGCTTTTGATTTGTGCTAATGGCGTACATTGGTTTAATCCTGTGATTTATTTTATGGTTAGACAGGCGAATAGAGATTTGGAATATTCTTGTGATGATGCGGTGGTGTTAAATGAGGATATGGAATATAGGAAAGCTTATTCGAAGACTATTCTAAAGTCTATGGAAAAAGGGAATGCGACTAGTTTATCTGTTAATTTAAGTAAAAATAATGAGGAGTAAAGGGAGGATTTTTATGAAGTTTTTAAAAGCGCCTATGTTGTCTATGAATTTTAGTGAGAATAAGAATGGTATGAAAATGAGATTTTCTAATATATTGAATGGAGAGAAGAAACGTAATGGTAAAGTAACTTTGACGGCTTTTGTTGTTACTGTGTTTTTAATCGGTGGTTTGGTTGGATGCAATAAAAAAAATGACGTGGAGTCGTATGTTGATCCGGAAATACGTTTATCTAATGCAAATGATTTGGAGACTGCTATGGTTCAATCTATATTTGAACGCAATAAAAAAAGATATGCCGGTGGAGAATGTGCTGCTGAAGGACATATTGTGATTGGAAATGAGTCTAAAGTAAATGCGAAAAATAATGAGGTTGAAGAAAGTTATATATATTCTCTTGTTTCGTATGGAGAGTATGGCTTTGAAAACGGCATATTTACAAAAGTGTCTGGTTCCGGTGCGATTCCTACAAAGTTTACATTTGTTATAGATGAGGCCGGAGAATATCAGTTAAAAAGTTATGAAGAAGCTAAAGACGGTTCGGATTATGTGGAGTCCGTTAAGGAAATGTTCCCAAATGGAATAGCTGAGCGTGCGTTACATTATACCGACCAAGATAGTGCTAAATTACAGGCTCAAGAGGAAGTATATGCTTCTGAGTATTTAGTTGGAGTTAGAGATGCAGAAATTCAACTGCATGTAAAGAAAACTTTGGCGAATACGAATGTAAAGGCATCAAATGCATTGCTGGACTCATTTTATGAGTATCCGTATTGGATTGGAACTCAAGAACAAATTGAAGATGGGATTAGATATGTTTATGAGAAACAATGGGAAGATAAAGGTAACGGCGATGGGGTTGTTACGTTTAAGAAGTATGAGTACGATACGAAAAATGTGATTGATGAGACTATTATAGAGATAAAGAACGGCGAATTAAATTACATAAAGGGAGAAGTTAGACAAGAAAAAGGACTGTAAAAAGCTTATAATAAAGCAGTGTATGTTACCGTGTTCAACAAAAGCAATTTTTATTGAACTTGGTAAAGTACACTGCTGAGTACGTAGAAAAATTTGTGTAAATTAATAAAAAGAAATCCTTTCTATGGTA
>CAYZJZ010000076.1:0-6003 GCA_964478905.1 uncultured Eubacteriales bacterium | reverse complement strand
ATTAATACATTCCCATTCCTGCGCCCATTCCGGCTCCGTTGTCTTGACAATGGCAACCGTCTTTTTCAGGTTTATCAGCTACTGCAGCTTCTGTTGTAAGAACCATTGTAGCAACAGATGCAGCATTTTGAAGTGCCGATCTTGTAACCTTAGTCGGGTCTACTATTCCGTTTTTCTTCATATCTACATATTCTTCTTTTAACGCATCAAATCCTACGCCAACAGGACTTGCTTTTACTTTGTTCAAAATTACAGAACCTTCTAATCCGGCATTTTCAGCAATTTGTCTTACCGGTTCTTCAAGCGCCTTTAATACAATTGCAACGCCTGTTTTTTCGTCGCCTGTTGTTTCAGCAAGTAATTTTTCTACCTTAGGAATAACATTTACATATGCAGTTCCACCGCCGGCAACAACACCTTCTTCAACAGCAGCCTTTGTTGCAGACAAAGCATCTTCAATTCTAAGTTTCTTTTCTTTCATTTCAACTTCAGTAGCAGCTCCGACTTCAATTACAGCAACTCCACCTGAAAGCTTTGCAAGTCTTTCTTGTAGTTTTTCTTTATCAAACTCAGAAGTTGTTTCTTCAAGTTGTGCTCTAATTTGAGATACTCTGCTCTTAATTTTGCCTGCATCTCCCATTCCGTCGATGATAATTGTATTATCCTTTTGAACCTTTACTTGACGAGCGTGACCAAGTTGACCCAATGTAGTTTCTTTAATATCAAATCCAAGTTCTTCGCTTATTAATTGTCCACCGGTTAAAATAGCAATATCTTCTAACATTGCTTTTCTTCTATCTCCAAAACCAGGAGCTTTAACAGCAACACATTGGAAAGTTCCACGAAGTTTATTTACAACTAATGTAGATAAAGCTTCACCTTCAACATCTTCAGCGATTATAACAAGTTTCTTACCTTGTTGAACAATTTGTTCAAGTAGCGGTAAAACATCTTGAATGTTACTTATCTTTCTGTCTGTAATTAAAATGTACGGATCTTCCATAACTGCTTCCATTTTTTCTGTATCAGTTACCATATATGCTGAAATGTAACCTCTGTCAAATTGCATACCTTCAACAACATTTAAGTTTGTTCCCATTGTCTTAGATTCTTCAATAGTTATAACTCCGTCATTAGAAACTTTTTCCATTGCATCAGCTATTAATTCTCCAACTGTTTCGTCATTAGCAGAAATAGCTGCAACTCTTGCAATGTCTTCTTTTCCGGTAATGTTTGTGCTTATTTCTTTAATTCCTTCAACAGCTGTATCAATAGCCTTTTGAACTCCACGACGTAAAATCATAGGATTTGCTCCGGCAGTTACATTTTTTAATCCTTCACGAACTAAAGCTTGTGCAAGCAATGTAGCAGTAGTTGTTCCATCTCCGGCAACATCGTTAGTCTTTGTTGCAACTTCTTTTACAAGTTGTGCTCCCATATTTTCAAATGGATCTTCAAGTTCTATCTCTTTCGCAATTGTAACACCGTCATTTGTAATTAAAGGTGCACCAAACTTTTTATCCAAAACAACATTTCTTCCCTTTGGTCCAAGAGTTACCTTTACAGTATTAGCAAGCTTATTTATACCAGCTTCCATTCCATGTCTTGCATCTATTCCATAATTAATTTCTTTTGCCATAATAAATTCCTCCTTAAATTATTTTAGTCTTCAACTATACCAAGAACATCAGATTGTCTTAAAACTATATATTCTTCTCCGTCTAACTTTATCTCTGTTCCTGCATATTTTCTGGCAATAACTTTCTCGCCTACTTTTAATTCCATTTTTACTTCCTTACCATCAACCATTCCTCCCGGTCCAACAGCAATAACCTCAGCCATTTGCGGTTTTTCTTTAGCAGTTCCCGCTAAAATAATTCCGCTTTTTGTAGTTTCTTCAGCCTCTGCCATTTTCAAGACTACCATTTCTCCTAAAGGTCTTATTTTCATATATATCTATCCCCTTTCAAAATATTTTCTTATCTGTTAGCACTCTATCTCTTCGACTGCTAATTGTTATTTAATCACTAAACAATTTATTCTTCAATTGCATAAATTATTCAAAAAAGCTTATTTTTTTGATTTTTGTTAATTTTACTTGAATTTACTACGAAATACTAGAAATTTTAGAAAATTTTAATATCTATTTGCTACTTTCCAAATTTGCTGTTCTATTATTACCTTGCTTGAATATATTTATTATACAAGGAGTGATTTGCAAATGAAAAAATTTATTTTGTTAGCCCTAACAATTCTTCCATTTTTATGTACAAGCTCAGCAAACAACTTAGATTGCATAGAAAACAAAAATATTAACTTAGTGATAAATTCTCAAAAAGTCTTACTTTCTTCTCCAATTATAATTTCAAACTCTCACATTTTATTTCCTTTGCGCCAAATATGTGAAGTTCTCTCTTTTCCCACCGACAATATTTCTTGGGATAAGGACGTACAAACAATAAAAATTGTTTATGGTGAAAAACAATTAGAGTTTAAAATTAATTCAAACATTGCAAAAATAAATAATAATGAAGTTCTCATTCCATCTTCAGCTATATTATATAAAAACCAAACTTATATACCACTTAGAACAGTAACTGAATTTTTGGACTGTTTTACAATATGGAATGAAAATTCAAAAACAGTATTCATAAAATCAGCTGATGATTACTTTGAAACAAATGATTTTTTCCTAGCCCTAAACAGCATTTTATCTAATGTATATGATGTACAAATAGATATTATAAACGAAATAAATAATGCCTCATTCGGTAATTCTATTTATATAGACGCAAAAGAAAATCAAATACTAGAAAAAAATATGTTAAACACTGAATGGCACAATTCTTCAATAAAATTAACTAAAAATTCATCCTTAGAAGAAATAAATTATTTATCTGTTTTGGCTTGTGGAATGAAAAAAAACAATAAACTTTCAAGTGAAAATTACTACGTATATGAAGGTTATTTTCCGACAAAATCCGGCGAATTATCATACGGAAAACTATATATAAATACAATCAATTTATACATAGAGAAAATGATTTCAGAAACGCAAACTTCTTTAGGACTTTTAAAGCAGAATGTAATTTTTAGATACGGAGAATGTTTAATTTAGCTAATTGTTTATTAATGTTCAGACTAACTGTTTTACTAAATTTGAGTAGTAATAATTTTTAAATAAACTCAACAAAAACTTGATTAGCTAAATCAAGCCCTTTATCCGTAAGTTTAATTTTTTCTTCTGTTTCCTCTAAGAGTCCATATTTAACCAACTTACTTACAGATTTTTTCCATTTTTCAGATACAATATAATCTTTACTAATCCCTTCTAACATTCTAAGTCCTAAAATAATTCTTTCGGAATTAATAACATCTTGACTTAATATCTCAGTTTCCTCTATATTTTTTTCAAAACTCGCTATATATTTATCCAAATTATCCGTATTTTTAAACCTTATCTCATTGAAACAAGACGATGCTCCAAGTCCAAATCCTAAATAGTCTTGTCTTATCCAATAAGCAGTATTATGGCGAGACCTAAAGCCGTTTTTACCAAAGTTAGAAATTTCATAATGCTCGTATCCCTCTTGTTTTAACCTATCTTTTATCAAATAATACATATTTCGTTCATCATCATCACTTGGCAAACTTAGTTTTCCTTCTCTTTGCATTCTTCCAAAAGCGGTATTTTCCTCAACTTTTAAAGAATATGTAGAAATATGCTCCGGATTAAGTTTAATAAATTCATTTAATGTATTGTTTACATCTTTTACAGTCTGGTTTGGAAGTCCAAACATTAAATCCAAACTAATATTATCAAAACCAGCTTCTCTTGCCATATAAAATCCGTTAATTGCATCGTATGACGTATGTATCCTGCCAATTTCTTTTAATAAACTGTCTGAAAATGACTGAACTCCAAAACTAATTCTATTAAAACCTATATTATGATATTTTCTTAATTTTTCAATATCAACAGCACCCGGATTAGCTTCAATAGTAGTTTCAACTGTACTATCCAAGTTATAATTATTCTTTATAGCATTAAATATTTCTTCAATAAAATTAGCATCAATAAAAGAAGGTGTACCTCCACCAAAGTACACCGAAGTAACAATATATTCTTTTGTTTTTTTACTATACCATTCTATTTCACGCAATAGCGAATTAACATATATTCTTACTTTATTCTCATACCCCGAAAATGAAGTAAAATCACAATATTTACACTTTTGCTTGCAAAAAGGTATATGAATATAAATTGCAATTTTTTTCATTACAAACTCAACTTCCATTCTCCGTCTTGGTAAACAAAGTTTAGAATTTCTTCAAATTCAGTTACTTTAATTTCTTTATCTTTTATTCCTTTTGTAAAGTTTGCTATCAATTCTTTTAATAAAGAATCTATACTGCCCTCATTAAACTCTGTAAGTATCTTATCAAAGCAATTACTAATTAGTTCTTTTACATTATATCCTTTAATTTTAATCTTTGCATAACCTTGATTAAAACCGTCAAATCCCGTTTCAACAACTTCATAATCAAATTTCTTAAAATATTGTTTTACAATAGCTTTTAAAGAGTCTATATTTTCTTCAGAAATTATGAAATATTTATTTTTCAAAACATTAGCAGTGTCATAAATTGACGTCTTTATCTCGTCAAAATTACTTTCTTTTAAGTTATTTATTATATTTTCAACAGCTAAAGTTAACTCAGACTCTTGAAATTGATTTTGTACTCTTTTTTCTTCATACTTAAGTAAATTTCTAAATATAGCAGACGCCTCAGCTCTTGTTATGTGCCTTGTCGGACGAATGTATGTAAGTCCATCAATTACTTCGCCGTTTATAACACCATTTTTATAAGCCAAAACTGTTTCTTTAGGGAATAAAATCTCATCATAATCAGCAAAAAGCGTCTTTTCTTCTCCTAAAAAATATTCACTTTCATCATATCCGTAAATTTTTGAAACAGCATATATAAACGCTTCTCTAGTCATCTCCAAGTCGCCTGTTATTCCGTCCATATATGAATAGCCATCAAACCCTATCTTTTCTCCAAGTGAATCATAATAAGGATTAATATATTTACGAACAGTTTCTATTGAATTCTTTGCCCAATGAGTAACAGGTATCTCAGAAAAATAATTTGAATCGCTATCCTTAGGTAACTCAAATATTTTTGTAAAAATAGTTGCAAACTCAGCCAAGTTTATATTGTTGTTAGGTCTAAATGTTCCATCTACATACCCACTTAAAATTCCGTCATTTTGCATTTTCTCGATAGCCTCGTATCCCCAATGAGTAACAGGCACATCAGAAAACTCAGCAAAACTCGTATTACTAATTATTGCTCCAATAATGGCAGTACCGATAATAATTTTTTTCATATGTATTCCTCCAAATCATTTTACCCAAACTGTAAGTAAGACTTCTAGTCCTACTCTCAAATCAAGTTCACCTTTTTTACTCTTTACATCTAATTCAACCAGTTTTTTTAGTATGTTCCTAAGCTCAGCTTTTTCGTAATTTTTTACTTGTCCCAGTAATTTTCTATATACATAAGGATTTATACCAAGCTCGTCAGCACTGGCTCGCCCTTCATCTGTTGCAACTCTTAATAGGAATAAATTTCTAAAATGTTTATATAGCATAATAAGTATAAACTGCTCAGCTTCTTTTTTTAGTATTAATTCATTTATTAATATAAGCGATTTCTTTTTATCTTTGTTACCGATTGCATCTGTTAAATCAAATATAATTCCTTGCATACTTTTTATACAAACATCATCAATAAGTTGTTTTGTTATCTTTTCGCCTTCTTTATTTAATACCGCAAGTTTTTTAATCTCACTATGTAAGTAGCTCATAGATGGTCCGGAACACTCAGCTAAATACTTAGCATCTTCTATGTCTATTTCCGCACCGCATTTCTTCATTCCACTACAAATCCAGTTCGCCAAATCCACAGCACCGCGATATTTTTCTTCCTCAAAAT
>CAYZJZ010000075.1:0-6042 GCA_964478905.1 uncultured Eubacteriales bacterium | reverse complement strand
CGCTTGGTACAGTACAATACGTTATTTAAATAATAAACGAGTTTTTTACAGCCCCTTTTTTGTCGAAACTTTTGGCTTGAAAATACTATTTTTATTCAATACAATATTTACGGAGGATTAATTTATGATTGAACGAATAAAAAATGAAATCTTAAAATATTTTCCTGTTCAAATTAGAGATACTATAATAAAAACTTCGAATAATAAATTGGAAAATGTTAAAGAAATTAGGATAAGGATTAACCAGCCAATTATTTTAAAGACATTTTATGAAGATATTGAAATAAAAAATGTTGTTGTAGATAAGGAAATAGTTAACAAAATATTTGAGTGTATATGTGGGAATTCTATATATGCTTTTACTGATGAAATATCTAATGGATTTATTACTATATTTGGTGGACATAGAGTTGGAATTGCCGGTAAACCTTTATATAAAGAAGGAAAAATATATAATATAAAAGATATTTCCAGTCTTAATTTTAGAATTGCAAGAGAGATTATCGGTGCGGGAGATAAAGTGATAGATTTAATAAAGAATAATATGACTTTTGAAAATACTTTAATTATATCATCGCCCGGGATGGGAAAAACAACTATACTTCGAGATATAGTACGGCAAATTAGTAATCTGGGATATGAAGTTAGTCTTATTGATGAAAGAGGGGAAATTGCGGCTTGTTTTCATGGAATCCCTCAAAACGATGTTGGAAAAAGGACTGATGTAATGGATTGTGTGAGAAAGTCGGACGGAATAAAAATGATGGTTAGATCTATGAAACCTGATTTTGTGGCTACTGATGAGATTGGAACAGATGATGACGCTGATGCTATAATGTATGCTATAAATTCGGGAGTAAAAGTAATTGCTACTGCACATGGAAATAAAATTAAAGATTTAGAAAGAAGTAAAAGGTTAAAAAACATTATAGATTTAGGTGTTTTCAAGAAAATTGTTACTTTAAGTGATACAAAAGTTGAAGTTAAAGATTTTTAAAAGCATTGTTTATTTAAAAAAAATATGATAGGATAACTAGTAGATTGGGAGGGATTTTTTTGACTAAGCCGTATTACGAAAAAAGAGAAATTACAGATTTTAAGGACTTAATTAATCAAAGTGTAAGTATATATGGAAATAAGAATGCCTTTTCTGTAAAAGGAATAATGGGAGAATATACAGGAATAAAATATAGAGAATTGAAGAAAGATATAGATGCTGTTGGAACTGAGTTTGTTAATATGGGGTTAAAACACGAAAAAATAGCTGTGATTGGCGAAAATAGATATGAATGGTGTCTTACTTATTTGGCTGTTACTTGTGGAACTGGTACGATTGTACCGCTAGATAAGGAACTACCGGTAAATGAACTTAGGTATTTACTTGAAGTTTCTAAGGTAAAAGCTGTTATTTTTTCTAATAAGATGAAGGATAAATTAGCTGAAGCTGTTGTTGGATTAAAAGACATAAAGTATTTTATAAATATGGATATAACTGATGATGCTGAAGGTTGTTTATCTTTTGCTAAATTAAAGAAAAAGGGAAATGACTTAATAAAAATAGGTGACAAAAAGTTTATTAATGCGAAGGTTAATCCAGACGAGCCTACTATTTTGTTATTTACTTCAGGAACTACCGGGCTTGCTAAGGGAGTTATGCTTTCTCAAAGAAATATATGTGCAGATATAGTTGCAACTTCTAGTGTCGTTAATGTTACGGAGGATGATATTAATTTATCTATTTTACCTCTTCATCATACATATGAATGTACTGTAAGTTTTTTGTTAATGCTATATAATGGAGTTACAACTTCTTTTTGTGAAGGACTTAAACATATGGTACAGAACTTAAAAGAAGTTCGCCCTACTGTTATGTTGGCAGTTCCATTGATTTATGAGAGTATTTATAAAAAAATTTGGGAAACTGCTAAGAAAAATGGAAAGTTAAATAAATTAAAAACAGGACTTAAGATTAGTAAATTAGCCGGAATGGTTAAAATTGATGTGCGAAAGAAACTATTTAAGGAAGTTTTGGAAGCTTTTGGCGGAGATAGAATGAGAATTGCTATTGCCGGAGGAGCTGCGAGTAAGCCGGAGGTATTAAAAGGACTACAAGATTTAGGTTTCTTTGTAATTCAAGGATATGGTCTAACTGAAGCATCACCTATTGTATTTGTTAACCATGTTCAAAAGTTTAAAAATGATTCTATAGGCTTACCGCTACCTGGACTTGAGATAAAAATTGTTGAGCCGGATAGTAATGGCGTTGGCGAAATTTGGGTTAAAGGTCCTATTGTTATGAAGGGATATTATGAGAATAAGGAAGCTACGGATAAAACATTAAAGGACGGTTGGCTTAATACAGGGGATTTAGGTTATAAGGATAAGGATGGATATTATTATATAACCGGAAGAAAGAAGAATGTTATTGTAACTAAGAACGGAAAAAATATTTTCCCGGAAGAAGTTGAGGCTTATTTGAGTGAGAGCGAATATATAAAAGAATGTGTTGTATATGGTAAAGAGGTTGAAAATGAGATAGAACCTAAAGTATGTGCGATTATTGTTCCAGATTATGATGCTATAAGAAGAGATACTGAACAATTTAATATGTCAGAAGAAGAACTAAGAAAGGTAATAGAGGCGGAAGTAAAAAAAGCTAATAGAAAGATGCCGTCTTATAAATATGTAAAAGAATTTGAAATACAAGAAAAGGAATTTAATAAGACAACTACGCATAAAATAAAAAGATGCTAAGGGGGGCTTAAAAATGGTAAAGATAACATTAGGAGACAGAGTTTTCGAAGTAGAAAAAGACACGAGAATAATTGATTTTATGAATTCTTATGGTATAAGTAATCCTTCTCCTGTATTAGGAGCGATAGTTAATAATGAATCTAGAAGCTTACGTCATAAATTAGATGAAGATGCTACTTTAAGCTTAATTGATTATACTACGTCTGAAGGAGTAAGTATTTATAGAAGAAGTTTGCTTTTCTTATTTATAAGGGTTTGCGAGGAATTATATCCTACAGCTAATGTTGAGGTTGAACATTCTATTAATAAGGGAGTTTATTGTGAACTTCACAATTGCCCTGATACGCTTAACGAAGAAATGCGTAAAAAAATAGAAGAAAGAATGAGAGATTTGGTTAGCAAGAAAATCCCATTTATAAAACGAAAAGTTACAAAGGAAGAAGCTAAAAGTATTTATATGAGCTTGGAGCAACCTGATAAAGTTGGAGTACTTGATACTTTGGATATGGATATGGTAACAATTTATTCTTTTGAAGACTGGAATGATTATTTTTACGGCTATTTAGTTCCAAATTCCGGATATTTAACTATGTTTGAGTTAAGGCTTTATGAAGGGGGATTTATATTAAGATATCCTGAAAAGGGAGATTTTTATAAGCTACCTCCGTATGATAATCAAAAGAAATTATTTGAGATTTTTAGAGAGTTTAAAAAATGGAATAAGATTTTAGGTGTTGAAAATGTTTCCATGTTAAATGATATTGTAAGACAAGGAAAAATGGATGAATATATGCGAATTGCTGAGGCTCTTCAAGAGAAAAAATATGGAGTTATTGCTGATAAGATTAAAGATGATCCTAGGAAAAAAATTGTTCTTATTGCTGGTCCTTCGTCTTCCGGTAAGACTACGTCTTCACACAGACTTGCTATTCAACTTATGGTAAATGGAATTAAGGCTATTCCAATAGCTCTTGATGATTACTTTGTTGATAGAACCAAAACTCCTATTGGTGAGGATGGTAAGCCTGATTTTGAGAGTTTGTATGCTGTTGATTTAGAGTTGTTTAACGAACATTTAACGAAATTACTTAACGGAGAAGAAGTGGAATTACCAACTTTTGATTTTGTAACAGGTACAAGACGTTTTAATGGTAGAAAAATAAAGTTAGAAGAGAATGAAGTTTTGATTTTTGAGGGAATTCATGCGTTAAATGAAGAACTTACTAAAGAAATTCCAAGAGAAAATAAGTTTAAGATTTATATAAGTGCGTTAACTTCGATAAATATTGATGACCATAATTCTATTCCTACAACTGATGCAAGACTTCTTAGAAGAATGGTTAGGGATTACAAGTATAGAGGACATTCGCCAGAGAGAACTTTGGAGCTGTGGGATGCAGTAAGACGTGGAGAAGAGAGAAATATATTTCCTTATCAAGAAGAAGCTGATGCTATGTTCAATTCTTCTATGTTTTATGAGATATGTGTGTTGAAAGCTGTTGCTGAGCCGCTTCTTAAGGAGATAGGAAAAGATTCGCCGTATTATAGTAAAGCTAAAAGTTTATTGGATTTCTTACAGTATTTTGAAGCTGTTGGTTCTGAGAGTGTGCCGGAAAATTCTATTATTAGAGAGTTTATTGGAGGAAGTTGTTTCCAAGTTTAGACATATAATTTGTAAAACAAATTTTTAGACACAAAAAGACTGCTATTAGGCAGTCTTTTTGATGTTCGTTACTTATTCTGAACTAAAGTTAAATCTTTCATAATTGCATCAAGTTCTTTAGCAAGAGAAGAAAGTAACTGATTATTAATTGTTTGATTGTACGTCCTTGTCATTATTGTCATAATATAATCATTTGTTGCAAATTCTGCATTTGGATCTGAGTCGCCGAAAATGATTGCTGAGTCGTGATATCCTTTAGCATTAAATCCAGATTTATGAGCGACTTTTGCATATGTACCAAGTCCGGTTTTAATGAAGTTATATTGCGCATTGACTAAAGTGTCTAGAAGTAGCTCTCCTTCTTTACATGTGAATGAGAAATTATAAATTTCATTCCACAGTACAGAAAGATCATGAGGAGTTACATTTGCCCAAGCACTATATGGATTAGGAGTAGTGCAACCAAGATTATCTAACATTTCTTTATAACCTGCTGTTCCACCCATTGCTCTTAACATATAGTAACCGGTGTTATCTGATATGTCGAGAGTTTGATGAAGTATGTCTTTAAGAGACCATAGTGTTCCGGGCTTTGAATACTTAATTATACCGCTACTTATTTCCCAGTAACATTCTTGGTAAGCCATCATATTATCAAGACTTAAATTGCCTTTTTCTATTTCTTTGTAGATATATAAGGCGTATGGTGCTTTGAGTACACTAGCGGGAGGGTATTCGTCGTCAGCATTATAAGATATTGTGGTATAGTCTTTTAAAGAAATTGTAGTAAAGCTTGCTTTTATTCCATATGTGTTTTTATAGTAGCTGAGGGTATCATATATATTCTTCGAAAGTTCTTCAGGAATTTTGTAATCATCATTATTATTAACGGTAATTACATCTCGTGTGTAAGTGTCGTCTCGGATAATGTCATGGCCAAGTGAACGGGATGGAAGTACTTCTACCAAGTATTTAACTTCTAAATCTATTCCTTCAGGTGTTCCGTAGATATAGAAATTGTTGACTTTTTGGAAGGAATACTTGCTAATTGGTTTCCAATTAATTTTTGTAAGTTTTTTTGAGCCATCATCGTAAACTACAGGAAGCTTAGTCGGAATTACTGGAACTTTACCTTCAAGCGTTGTTGTTCCACTCTTTTCACTCAAGTCTACACTAACAGGAGTAGGCGGTGGAGTTTCAGTTTCTAGTTTAGCTTCTGGTTCGGTTTCAACTTCAATTTCAGGTTCGGATTCAGATTTCGTTTCGTCATCAGTATCCAATTCATCGTCAACAGCAATGGTTGAAGTTGTTTCTGTTGAAGTAGCACCAGGGATTTTAACAATCGCTGTCGAGTTTTGGGTTGTTTCATCGTTTGCCATAACATTGAATGTTAATAAGGTTGAAAGAAGAACGAGACTTCCGGATACAATAAAGCCTTTAACAAGTTTTTTCATTTGATTTTCCTCCAGTTAAAAATAATCGTGGATAATTGTAATTTCACTCACGTTTATTATTATACTACCTGGTTCATATTATGTCAACAAAAAGTTTGATTGCAAGAAAATTGATATGTGTAGGTTTGTCAAACATATGTCACACTTGTGCATAAATAAATACTTTGAAAT
>CAYZJZ010000074.1:0-6081 GCA_964478905.1 uncultured Eubacteriales bacterium | reverse complement strand
ATTTCAAAGTATTTATTTATGCACAAGTGTGACATATGTTTGACAAACCTACAGAAAAAAGTCTATTAATTTTTATGAGACTATTGAAAAAATATTCAAAAATATCCCGATTGAAATTTAAGCCAACCGGGACATTTTTAGTGGGATTTATAAAGTTAAGTCTGAATAGTAACCAAAAAAATTAGTAATATTACAAAAATGTTTGCTAATTGTAAAAAAATTTGTTACAATGTGATATAGATTATGGATAATTATATAATAGGGGTGGAAAGTTTTGGCATTAAGAGAGATTAGAATACTTGGAGATGAAATTTTAAGGAAAAAATCAAGGGCTGTTACAAATGTTGATGATAAAATCTTAGAATTAATAAAAGATATGAAAGATACTATGATTGAATATGATGGTGTGGGTATTGCTGCGCCTCAAGTCGGAGTATTAAAAAGAATTGTGGTTGTCTTAAACGGCAAGAAAATGGTTACGCTTATAAATCCTGTTATAAGTGAGCGAGAAGGCGAAGAAATTGATGTAGAGGGATGCCTTAGTGTAAAGAAGAGAACCGTTGCGGTAAAAAGACCTACCAAGATAAAGGTAGATGCATTAGATGAAAATGGCAATGAAATTAGTTTTATTGCTGAAAATTATTATGCAAGGGAAATCTGTCATGAAGTGGATCATTTAGATGGTATTTTAATTGTGGATAGAGAGGAATGCGAATAAGTATGAGAAATATATTTGATTATACTGTTGACGAGTTAACGGAGCTTTATATTAGTGAGTTTAACCAAAAGAAGTATAGAGCTGTTCAAACATATAAATGGCTTTATCAAGAGAATGTAGATGATTTCTTTAAAATGAGTGATCTACCGCTTGATCTTAGGAAATCTTTAAATGAGAATTTTAATATAATTACTTTGGAAAAAGAACAAGTTAAGCTTTCAAATGATGGTACGACTAAGTTTTTATTTAAGCTACCTGATGGAGCTGCTGTGGAAACTGTTCTTATGAAGTATAATTTTGGAAATAGTGTTTGTGTTTCTTCACAAGTTGGATGTAGGATGAAGTGCGATTTTTGTGCATCTTCAAAATTATCTTTTGAGAGAAATTTAACTAGTGGAGAGATTGTTCAACAAATTATAATGGCGAGTCGACATATAGGTGAGAAAATATCTAATATTGTGTTTATGGGGATTGGTGAACCATTTGATAATTATGATAATGTTATGAGGGCGATAAAGATATTAAATGATCCGCATGGACTTAATATAGGAGCGAGACACATAACGGTTTCTACTTCCGGATTAGTTCCTCAAATTATGAAATTTGCAGATAGCGGGCTTCAAGCGAATTTGTCTATTTCTTTACATGCTACAAGTGATGAAATGAGAGATAAGTTGATGCCTGTAAATAAAGCGTACAATATGAAAGTTTTGTTGGAAGCTTGTAAAAAGTATATTGAGAAAACACATAGAAGAATTACTTTTGAGTATGCGATTATGTATGGTGTGAATGATACAATAAAAGATGCTTGTAAGTTAGCGGATTTACTTGAAGGAATGTTGTGTCATGTTAATTTAATTCCTGTTAATGCGGTAGAAGGTGCAGGATATAGGCGAGCTCCTCAAAATGTAATGATGGGCTTTAGAGATGCGTTAAATAATCGAGGGATTACGGCTACAATAAGGCGAGAACTTGGTAGCGATGTTGATGCGGCTTGTGGTCAACTAAGACGTCAATATTTTGAATAATGAGTTATATAAGAACTGTTGAAAGGAGGTGCGATATGATTTTTGGAGCAAGTAGCGATGTTGGAAAAGTAAGAAAAGAAAATGAGGATAGCTTTTACATACCGGCTCAAAACGATAATGTAAATTTATTTTTAATAGCTGATGGTATTGGTGGGCAAGGTCATGGGAAATTAGCTTCTATGATGACTATTGATGAAATAGTAAAATATATAATAAAAAATAACGATAATGAAATTGAGAAAGAAAAATTACTAAGAAATTCGGTTGATTATGCTAATGGGTGTGTAAAAAGATTTTCAGAAGAAAATACTCAATTTTCCGGAATGGGAACTACGTTAGTGGCTATGTTAATAGATAACGGCGAAGCTTATGTTGCTAATGCCGGAGACAGCAGGTGCTACATAATAAGAAATGAAATTATATCGCAAATCACAATTGATAACAGTTATGTTCAATATTTATTACAAAAAGGTGCAATTACTGTGGAAGAAGCACAACGTCATCCTCAAAGAAATTTAATAACTAAGGCTATTGGTATGCTAGATGATGTTGATGTGGACATTGATTGTGTAAAGCTTTATCCGGGGGACATTTTACTACTTTGCACAGACGGTCTTACTACGATGTTATCGGATGAGGACATATTACATATAATACTAAAGAAAAATGGTAATATGCAAAGTATTGCGGAGGACTTAGTGAAAAAGGCTAAGGAAAATGGTGGTACAGATAATATTACTGCGATTTTAGTGGAGGTGTAGGACTTTTATGGATAATATGGTAGGTAGAGTTCTTGGAAATAGATACGAATTAGTTGAAAAAGTCGGCGGTGGCGGAATGGCAGTAGTTTATAAAGCGAAATGTCGACTATTAAACAGGTTTGTAGCGGTAAAAATTTTAAGAACTGATTCGGATATGACTGATGATTTTATAAAACGTTTTAAAGTGGAAGCACAAGCTGCCGGAAGTTTATCTCATCCTAACATTGTGTCTATATATGATGTAGGGAACGAAGGCGATATAAACTATATAGTTATGGAGTATGTTGAGGGATATACTTTGAAAAAAGTAATCGAACAAAGTGGAAAACTTACTTGGAGAGCTACTGTAAAGATTGCGTCTCAAATTTGCTCGGGACTTGAACATGCTCATAAAAATCATATTATACATAGAGATATTAAATCGCAAAATATACTGGTTAATGAGGAATTGGTAGCGAAAGTTACTGATTTCGGAATTGCGAGAGCTTCATCGAATTCTACTATAACAATGACGGGTAATACTATTGGTTCGGTTCATTATTTTTCGCCGGAACAAGCTAAGGGTCAACATACTGACGAAAAGTCGGATATTTATTCTTTAGGTATTGTTATGTATGAAATGATAACAGGTCATGTGCCGTTTGATGCTGAAACACCGGTATCTGTTGCTTTAAAACAAATTCAAGAAATACCTATACCGCCTATTCAATTTGATAATCAGAT
The DNA here is from genome assembly GCA_964478905.1 of uncultured Eubacteriales bacterium. Taxonomy (GTDB): domain Bacteria; phylum Bacillota; class Clostridia; order TANB77; family RGIG9151; genus RGIG9151. Next base: position 2,851 of record CAYZJZ010000074.1, on the reverse strand, counting down.
GCCTGTTGCGGTAAATGATATAATTATGAAAGCGTTGCAAAAAGAGCCTAGACTTAGGTATCAATCTGCAACTGAGATGTTAAAGGATTTACAAAGTGCTTTTGAAAATCCTCAAAATACTGTTGTTGCTGATAAAAATATAGGAGCTACAACAGTTATGCCGAGTGTAACTGAAAATATGATAAATGAAAGAGTTACAAAGTCGGTAAATACGGAGAGTGAGAATATGAGTAGAAAAAAGAAAAAGGAAATGTCAACAGGTAAATCGTTATTTGCGTTTTTTATAGCTTTGATTTTTGTTGCGATTATTTCTGGTGTAGCCTTTTCGAATATTTGGAAATCTATAATGGGAACTGAAAAAGCTGTTGTTGAAATGCCGAATTTAGTTGGGAAGACTGCTAAGGAAGCGGAATTGTTATTAAAAGAAAAGAAAATTAATTATACTCCAATTGAACAAGCTAATGAGTCTCAACCTAAAGGAAGAGTTTACTCTCAAACTCCACAAGCCGGAATGAGTGTAAAGGAAGGATATACTGCTAAGATTTATATTAGTACCGGAAAGTTGGAAGTTGTTTTAGAGGATTTAACTAATAAAAGTTTAGAAGAAGCTAAAACTACGCTAGATAATGAAGAAATAATATATATGGTTATGGAGGAAGCGAGTGATACTGTTCCGGTTGGATATGTTACAAGAACTAATCCTCTAGGTGGAAGAGCTATTTCGCCAAGTACAAGAGTAGATATTTATGTAAGCCGCGGACCTGATGCAAAGACATTTGTTATGCCGGATTTAGTTGGCAAAACGTTAACTAAAGCAAAAGAATTGGCTGAGCAATTTGACTTTAAATTATCTACTACTTTTGAAGAGTCTACTAAGGCGGCTAATACAGTTTTAAAACAGAGCGTTGATAAAGGTAGTACTGTTGAGGTTGGAACTACGGTTGCTTTGGTGGTAAGTAAAGCTAAAACTACATCGACTCAAAATAAGCAAACTATATATTTGAACTTATCTAATCAAGGTGTAAATGGTTCGGAATTTTTAGTGGAAATTAAAATTTCTGGTGGCGGATATACAGGTAAAAAGACTTTATACAGTCAAAAGCATACAAGTGCTGATGGAGAAATAAGTGTTGATATTTACGGAAAAGGTGAAGCAATGCTTGAAGTGTATATTGATGGAGCTCTGGATTCATCACAAATGCTTAATTTGTAAATTGGTAAACGGTCAAAGTTCGCTAAAATGGGAATTTTGGCCGTTTATTAATAATTGTGATTTTAAATTATTGGTACGGAGGAATAATATGATTGGGAAAATAGTAAAAGCGATTAGTGGTTTTTATTATATTGAATTTGAAGGTACAATTTATGAGTGTAGGGCAAAGGGAATTTTAAAGAAGCTTAATGTAAGTCCCATGGTTGGAGATAATGCTGAATTTGAAAAAATTAGCGAAGGTAAGGGGAATGTGATAACTGTTTTAGAGAGAAAAAATGCTTTGGTTCGTCCGCCGGTGGCGAATATTGATAAGGTAATTATTGTTGTAGCGGTAAAAAATCCGGAACCTTCGTTACTATTTATAGATAAGCAACTTGCTTTTTTGGAGAAAATGAATGTGCCTGTAACTATATGCCTTAATAAGATAGATATTGGTGAGACTGAAAAAATAAAAGATATTTATGAGAATATTGGGTATGAGGTTATTTTAACTAGTGTTAAAGAAAAAATGGGCATAGATGATTTAAAAAGGAATATTAAGGGAAATACAGTTGCTTTTGTTGGAAATTCCGGAGTTGGTAAGTCTAGTCTTACTAATCGGCTTATGGATGAAGTAATAATGGAGGAAGGGAATTTAAGTAAAATTGAGCGTGGAAAACAAACGACAAGACATTCTGAATTGTTAAAGGTAGAAGAAGATACATACATTATAGACACCCCCGGGTTTTCAAGTTTTGATTTAGACAATATTGAGTTGGATGAACTTGCTTTACTGTTTAGAGAATTTAATAAACATATTCCGAGTTGTAGGTATAGAGATTGTAGGCATATTTTAGAGGAAGAATGTGGCATACGAAAAGCAGTAGAAATTGGGGAGATAGCGTCGGAAAGATTTGAAAACTTTAAGACTATATATGACGAAATTTTAAAGAGGAGGAAGTAAATGTATAATAAGATTAAATGGCCTGGAGGTGCTATGATTGCACCTGTTCCAGCAGTTTTGGTTACAAGTGGAAATATGGATAAAAATAATGTTATGACTGTTGCGTGGACAGGAATTTTAAATACTATTCCGGCTAAAACGTATATTTCTGTTAGAAAAGAGAGGTATTCTTATAATTTAATTAAGGAAAATATGGAGTTTGCTATTAATTTGACTACTGAGGATTTGGTTAGAGCTACTGATTTTTGCGGAGTTAGATCGGGAAAAGATATGGATAAATTTGAAGTTATGAATTTAACAAGGCAAAAGGCGAATGAGGTAAGCTGTCCGATAATCGGAGAAAGTCCTGTATCTCTTGAGTGCAAGGTTACAGATATAGTTGAACTTGGTTCTCATGATATGTTTGTTGCGGATATTGTGGCTGTCGATGTTGCAGAGAAATTAATTGATGAAAACGGGAGATTGGCGTTAGAAAAGGCTAATTTAATTGCGTATTGTCATGGGGAATATTTTTCACTTGGAGAGAAACTTGGTAAGTTTGGGTATACAGTAAAGAAGAAGTAAAAACAATTTTTATTTTAAATGGGTAAGGCGTACTTTTACTAAATACCGAGCTTGAACTGTGTTGTTAGTAAAACGATATAAATATAGGTTTACAATAGATATGTCACAGTAAAAATAAAAAAAGGAAATAC